>JAHWYE010000059.1 GCA_020028195.1 Nitrospirota bacterium | reverse complement strand
CGGTCGATGCCAAAGTGATCAGTGTCGTCATCACTGACCTGAACGACAACACCTATTATGCCAAGATTCATCTCCAGTATGAGGACTCCGAGTACTCCATCGACTCGAGACCCAGCGATGCCATTGCCCTAGCGTTGCGCACGAGCGCCCCCGTGTTCGCGAGCGAGTCGGTTCTCCGCAAACAGACGTCCGAGGAATTGGAGCAGTGGCTCGAGAATCTGAAACCTGAAGATTTCGGCAAGCTTGACTCGTGACCGGAAGGGGCCGTCGGCGTCGGCGGGCAGACGCTGAAGCCCTGAAAGGCTGCAGTCAAGGGAGCGTGCGGCACGGACATGGAGCAGAGGGAATCCACTGATCTGGTCCAACTGAAAGTGCACGGGGTCGTGCATGATCCTGACACCGACACCCGGATTGTGATTCTGAGAGACGCGCAGAACTCCGATATTCTGCCGATCTGGGTCGGCGCTGCGGAAGGGATTGCGATAAAAATGGCTCTGGAAGGCATCGTCACCCCGCGACCGATGAGCCACGATCTGATCCGCAGCATGGCGGACCACCTGAACGTGCAAGTGGTGCGTGTGGTGGTCACGGACGTCAAGAACAGCACGTACTATGCTGCCATCCACCTGCTTTCCCGAGGGGCGGAGTATTCCGTCGATGCGAGGCCGAGCGACGCGATCGCGCTGGCCCTGCGAACAAACAGTCCGATTTATGTGACCCAGGATGTGTTGAAGCGGCGGGGCGCTTGGAATCTTGACGCATGGCTTGAAAAGCTGGATGCGAAAAACTTCGGTACGCACGAGGCCTAGGAAGGAGTGGCCGACAATCCTCAAAGGGACATGGAACGGATGATGAGAACGTACTTCGCGAAACAGACGGACGTGATCAGAAAGTGGTATCTGGTTGATGCCAATGGGAAAACCTTAGGGCGGTTGTCTTCCCGGGTGGCTATCTTGCTGAGGGGAAAACACAAACCGACCTTCACACCACATGTTGACACCGGCGATCATGTCGTCATTATCAATGCGGACAAGATCCGCCTGACCGGGGACAAGTTCAAGACCAAGACCTATATCCATCACACAGGCTACCCCGGTGGTCTCAAGTCCGTCACCGCCGAGCATCTTCACGCGAAGAATCCCACAGGCCTCGTGACCAGGGCCATCAAGGGGATGCTGCCAAAAAATCCGCTCGGAAAGCAGATGGCCCGAAAGTTGAAGGTGTATGCCGGAACAGCGCACCCGCATGAGGCGCAACGGCCCGAACCGCTCGCGCTTTGAACCAGAGCTGACATCTAAGGAGGCATGCGACGCATGACAGGAGTAGTGCAGTACGCAACCGGCAAGCGGAAGAACGCGATTGCCAGGGCGTGGGTTTCGCCGGGGCCCGGCGAAATGGTCGTGAACGAGCGGTCGTTGGAGCACTATTTCCCCAGACCTTCGCTCAGGAGCCTGATCCAGTTTCCGCTCGACGTGACAGGGGCGGTGGGAAAGTACGATGTGCGGGCGACGGTTAGCGGGGGCGGCTCCACCGGACAGGCCGGCGCACTCAGACACGCGATTGCCAAAGCCCTGGTAACGATGAATCCGTCTCTCAGAGAGCCGCTCAAGAAGGAAGGTCTCCTCACGCGGGACTCCCGCGTCAAGGAGCGTAAGAAGTACGGACAGAAAGGCGCGCGGAAACGCTTCCAGTACTCCAAGCGCTGACGGCCGGGGGTGGTGTTGAATAAAAGGGAAGGCCCCCTGGCCTTCCCTTTTTTCATATCCTGCTCCAGCAAAGGGACATGAACGTGGAGATCGTACGGTGACCCAGACAAGATCGGTCAAGGTTGCGGTGGTGGGTGCCAGCGGGTACACGGGCGGGGAACTCTTGCGGCTGATCGTGGGGCATCCCAAAATGACGCTCGCTGCCGTCACCTCGGAAAAGTCGGCGGGGAGTCCTGTCTCCGCGGTATTCCCTCATCTGGCCTCGCTCGTCCCGTGCTCGTTCGAGGCGCTTGCGCCAGAGGCCATCGCCGAACGGGCGGAGGCTGTGTTTATTGCCCTCCCCCACACGAAATCATTTGCGCCCGTTGCGGCTTGCCTGGCGGCGAACAAACCGGTCGTGGATCTCAGTGCAGATTATCGCCTCAAGAATCCACGCTCATACGAGACCTGGTATGAGACGGTCCATCCATACCCGAAGCTGCTGGAGGAAGCGGTCTATGGCCTGCCGGAGCTCCACCGAGCGAAAATCCGCACGGCTCGACTCGTCGCTTCTCCCGGTTGCTACCCGACCGCGGCGATCCTGCAACTCGCTCCGCTGGTAGCCAAGGGGCTCGTCCACTCGGATGCCATCATCATCGATGCGAAGTCCGGCATTTCAGGGGCAGGCAGGAGCCCTGCCCTCCCCTATCATTTCCCGGAGGCGCACGAATCCGTCGAGGCTTACAAGATCGGGCAGCATCGCCACGTCCCGGAGATTGAGCAGGAGCTCAGCGCGCTTGTCTCGAGCGGAACCGTCCGGGGCATTGCGCCTTCGGCGGGGGATGACGCGACGACCGTGAAGGTCGTCTTTACGCCTCATCTGGTCCCCATGAATCGCGGCATTCTCAGCACGGCCTACTGCCGCTTGCAAGCCACGGTCGGACTGGAGGAGCTACGGGCCATCTACAGTGACTACTACAAAGGTGAACGGTTTGTCCGGCTTCAGGAGGGAGACACCTGTGCAAATCCCCGGAATGTCCGGGGATCCAACTTCTGTGATCTGGCGGTGTTCGCCAACGCAGAAGCGGGCTGGGTGATTACGGTCGCCGCGCTGGACAATCTGGTGAAAGGAGCGGCAGGTCAGGCGCTCCAAGCCATGAACTTGATGGTGGGATTTCCCGAAGAAATGGGTCTGACCGCCCCTGGAGCCTATCCGTGACCCCCCGCCTCTTGCTGAGCACCTCTCACAGCTTGCCGGTCCAAGACGCACAGTCATGAAAGAGATCAGGGGTGGGATTACAGCTCCGCTGGGCTTTCTGGCGGCTGGCATTCACGCCGGCATTAAGAAAGCGTCCGTTCCGGATCTGGCGCTCGTGGTGTCGGTGCAGGAAGGACCCATCGCCGGGGTCTTTACGAAGAACCGGGTCGCAGCCGCGCCGGTCCTGCTGGACCGGCTTCATCTCCGGCGCGGCATCGGTCGCGCGATCATCATGAACAGCGGGAACGCCAATGCCTGCACCGGCGCGCGTGGCCTTACCGATGCTGAGGAAATGGCTGGCCTGGTCGCCGGACGGGTCGGTACGGCCCCTCATTGCGTGTTCGTCGGGTCCACCGGCGTGATCGGGCAACCCTTGCCGATGGCCTGCATCAGGCGAGGGGTCCCCACCCTGGTGAAACGGCTGAGACGCGGCGGCGGGGCGGAGGCTGCCCGCGCGATCCTGACGACTGACACAAGGGCGAAGCAGGTCGCGGTCAGGACTCGCATTGCGGGTCGGATCGTCACAGTGGGTGGAATGGCCAAGGGCTCCGGGATGATCCATCCCGATATGGCCACGATGCTCGCCTACCTGACGACGGACGCGGCGATCAAGCAGCGAACGCTCCAGCAAGCGCTGCTCGCCGCGATTGCCCGCTCTTTCAACTGTATTTCGATCGACGGCGACACCAGCACAAACGACACTGTCCTCTGTTTGGCGAACGGGATGGCTGGCACCCCGGTGCTGCGGGCAGGTTCACCCGAATTCGCTCTGTTCCAGCGCCTCATGGATCATGCCTGTCTCTCGTTGGCGATGCAGATTTGTCGGGATGGAGAAGGGGTGACGAAGGTCGTAGAGGTTATGATCACCGGCGCCAGGACTCAGGCCCATGCGAGGCTGGTAGCCAAGACAGTCGCCACGTCCAATCTGGTGAAGACCGCGCTGTTTGGGGAAGATGCGAACTGGGGGCGGATCATGGCTGCCATCGGACGCTCCGGCGTCCCTGTCGATCCGAACAGGATCAATCTCACCTTCGACGGGATCCCGATCGTCAAGGACGGGACGAGTCTGGGGCCGATGGCTGAGCGAAGGATTGCACGGATCGTGCGCCGGAAGGAGTTCACTGTCACGGCGGATCTCGGTCAAGGTCAGGCCACTGCGCGGCTGTGGACCACAGACCTGTCCTATGAGTATGTGAAGATCAATGCAACCTACCGATCGTAGAACCGTGTCGCCGGCCGGCTCCGCACTTGAAAAGCAAGGGTGTTTATGCTAGCGTTCCGACGCTTTAGAGCATGCGTCGGTCGGTTCGAGTCCTAAAGGGCAAGGGCCTGTTTTCAACAGGCTCATTATTCAATTTCGCGTCGGCGTGATGGGCACGCCGCTCTGCTTGGGAATAAGGGGAGAAAGACCTCTCGCCCGGGCACCCGTTGTTCGGGGCGCCCGTTGCTCTTCTGATTGCAACGGGCCACAGGCAACGGGTGTTAGGCGCTCCGCAAGCGAAGAAGGGAGGTGAAGGCGTGGGTACGATGACAATCAAGGAACTGCTTGAGGCCGGCGTGCATTTCGGACACCAAACCAACCGGTGGAATCCGAAAATGAAACGGTACATATTCGGCGAGCGCAACGGGATCTATATTATTGATCTTCAGCAGACCCTCCAGCGGTTTCAGACGGCCTATGCCTTCGTCTGTGACACCGTGGCGTCGGGGGAGTGCGTCTTGTTCGTGGGCACGAAGCGCCAAGCCGTCGATATCCTCGAAGAAGAAGCCAAACGGTGCGGCATGTTTTATGTGAACCAACGGTGGCTCGGCGGCATGTTGACCAATTTCCGGACCATCCGCCGGAGCGTTGACAAGCTGAAGAAGTTTGAAGCGACCTTAACCGATAGCACCCACCACGGTCTGACCAAGAAAGAACTCAGCCAGATGGAGAAAGAGCGGGTCAAGCTCGAGAAGAATCTCAGCGGGATCAAGAACATGAATAGCCTTCCCGGATGTGTCTTTGTGCTCGACACCCGCGTCGAGCGTATTGCAGTTCAGGAGGCCAACCGACTGAGCATCCCTGTCATCGCGATCGTGGACACCAATTGCGACCCAGACGGCATCGACTACCCCATCCCCGGGAACGACGATGCCATCCGATCCATCAAGCTGATCACCGCGCGAATCGCCGATGCCTGTCTTGAAGGAGCCCATCTGCGCGCTCAACGGGAAGAAGGCGGGAAGCCCGAGGGCGTCATGGCGACGGATCCGCGATCAGTCCAGGCGGTGGGGGTAGGATTGGAAAGCATCTCGGCCTCCTGAGCTCCTCCGGCGCGAGGAGTGCGTGGACCATCCATTGAAGGCCGGAACCGGCTGAAGGCAGGAGGACAACAGGAATGGCAGGGCAGAGCACGTTAGTGAAAGAGCTTCGCGAGAAGACCGGCGCCGGTATTCTCGATTGTCAAAAGGCGCTGCAGGAGTCCGCAAACGACATTGACAAAGCCATCGACTATTTGCGGCAGAAAGGGCTGGCTGCCGCACAGAAGAAGGCCGGGAGAGAGACGAACGAGGGAACCATCTCGGCCTACATTCATTCCGGCAATCGCATCGGGGTTCTCGTGGAAGTGAACTGTGAAACCGACTTTGTTGCGCGCAACGAGGAATTCCAGACTTTCGTGAAGGACCTTGCCCTCCAAATCGCCGCCTCGAACCCTTCCTTCGTCAAACGTGAAGACGTCCCATCCGAGCTGATCGAGAAGGAGAAGAAGATCTATCTGGCCCAGGCGAAGGAGATGGGCAAGCCGGAGACGGCCTGGCCGAAGATCGTGGAAGGCAAGCTCGAAAAGTTTTACCAGGAAAGCTGCCTGTTGGAGCAAGCCTTTATCAAGGACCCCGGTGTGTCTATCAAGGACTTGGTGGCGCAGAAGATCGCCAAGATCGGCGAGAATATCAGTATCCGACGGTTCACGCGTTACCAGTTGGGCCAAGCATGACTTCTGCGAAATACCGGCGGATCCTCCTGAAGATTAGCGGAGAGATCCTTGCAGGTGAGCAGGGGTATGGGATCGAGCCCGCGGTGCTGGACAACCTCGCGGACGAGATCGGCGCCGTCATCGCTTTGGGTGTGGAAGTGGCCATTGTTATCGGCGGCGGCAATATTTTTCGAGGCATCGCCGCCAGCGCCACCGGTATGGAACGCGCGTCCGCTGACTATATGGGGATGTTGGCCACCGTGCTCAACGCGTTGGCGCTCCAAAATGCGTTGGAGCGAAGGGGGGTCAGCACCCGCGTGCAGTCGGCCATTGAGATGCGCCAACTGGCCGAAGGCTACATACGCCGGCGGGCCATTCGCCACCTTGAGAAGAAGCGGGTGGTCATCTTTGCGGGCGGAACCGGCAATCCATATTTTTCGACCGATACCGCCGCGGCGCTTCGAGCCATGGAGATCGGTGCGCAGGTGATTATGAAGGGTACCAAGGTGGATGGAATCTATGAAGCCGACCCGATGACCCACCCAAAGGCCAAGATGTTCGGCGAGTTGGCGTTTCTCTCGATCCTCAACAAGAATCTGAAGGTCATGGACTCGACCGCCATCACCCTGTGCATGGATAACAACCTGCCGCTGATCGTGTTCAACCTGAAGGAAAGCGGCAACCTCAAACGGGTCGTGCAGGGCGACAAGATCGGCACGTTGGTGACGGCCGCCAGTACCTGAACGGTGAAGGGGCGTACGAATGCCGCACGCGACAAAGCAGCAGGTGATCCAGCGGATGGAAACCGCTGTCGAACACCTGAAGCGGGACTTGGGCGGCCTTCGAACCGGTCGCGCGTCCCTGGCCTTATTGGACGGCATCAAGGTGGACTATTACGGGACGCCGACCCCATTGAAACAGGTCGCGACTTTGGGGATTCCCGAGAGTCGCCTCATCACGGTTCAGCCCTGGGAGCCGCCGCTCGTCAAGGAGATCGAGAAAGCAGTGCTGGCCTCCGGGTTAGGCCTGACGCCTTCGAACGACGGAAAGGTTATCCGGATTCCCCTCCCCCCCCTGAGCGAGGAACGACGGAAGGAGCTCATTAAGATCTGCAAGAAGCACGGGGAGGAGACCAAGGTCCATATCCGGGCGGTCCGCCGGGATGGGAATGAAGAGTTAAAAGAGCTGCAGAAGAAATCCACGATCACGGAGGACGACCTGCGTAAGGCGGAAGCAGAGATCCAGAAGTTGACTGATCAGTATATCCATCAGGTGGACCAGATCCTCAAGAAAAAGGAGGACGAGATTCTGGAGGTCTGAGGTGGCCTCCGTGCCCGACAGATCTTGACGAACCCCACGCCTTCCCCAGCCGACCTGCCCACACCCGTTGCCACAATTGATCTGTCTGCTCTCGCACACAATGTCGCGCAGGTGCGGCAACGGCTCGTCGCGCCCTGTGACATCCTTGCCGTGGTCAAAGCTGATGCCTATGGCCACGGAGCCGTGGTCATTTCCCGGACTCTGGTGCAGTTGGGCATTCCTCGACTGGGGGTCGCGACCCTTCAGGAAGGGATCGCCCTGCGGGAGGCCGGCATTCGCGCGCCCATCCTGGTGATGGGTGCCTTGTTCCCAAAGCAGTTCCCTGACATGATCGCCCGTCGGCTCACGCCGGTGGTCTATGATCGCGAGACAGCGGCCGGGTTCGCTGCATGCGTAGGATCTAAGCCGGAGCCCTACCCTGTGCACGTGAAGGTGGATACCGGCATGGGTCGCCTAGGCCTTTCGCCGGAGGAGGTCCTGTCCCTGCTTCAATCCCCATCGTTCAAGGGGCCTTTGCGAGTCGAAGGCCTGATGACCCACCTTGCCGATGCAGACAACCAGGATTCTGCCTTTACCCAGACCCAGATCACGCGGTTCAGGTCGGTCGTCAGTCAGCTTGAAGCGGCTGGGCTTCAGGTTCCGCTGATCCACGCAGCCAACAGCGCCGCAATCCTTTGCCATCCATCCGCTCATTTTACGGTCGTCCGTCCCGGAATCATGCTCTACGGGTATCACACGACTCCCCTTCGCGACGATGCGCCAGCTCTCAAACCGGTCCTGACGCTC
>JAHWYE010000283.1 GCA_020028195.1 Nitrospirota bacterium | reverse complement strand
CTGTCGGCGACACAATCCCTCGCACGCAACCGAGGGTCAACACCGCCACCGCCGTGGCTAAGGCGGTTAGCCCTATGCATTTCAACATCGTCGTCTCCTTGGCGATCCCGGGCACTCGCACTGCGATGACGTGAGCCTGATCCAGCATGTTCTGCGAAAGAATGAGAAGGAGCCTTGTCCTGTTCTCGAGCATTCTGCTCTCCTGTCTCAGAGTACTGACCTCCGGCAGCCAGCTAGGCCGCGACATCCCGGATCGCCGCTCGCGCCTTTTTTTCGACCTCCATTGCAATCGCGACCATCCTGTGAGCGTGCCTGGCGTGCTCGGCGGCCTTCTTCATCACCTCGCTGTCGCGCGTGCCCTGAACCACGAAGTCGCAACCGGGTATCAGATCGGCGCACCTAAGTTCTCTCGCCATTGGAGGACTCTCCTTCCAGACAGTTCACGATCTTTCCCGAATGAAAGGCGTGGCAACACGACGTATCAGACTCTGTGAGGCCGCGCGGCAGCAGGGGACCGGGGCGCGTCCCGGTCGGCACCGGCACGGCCCCGGCCGCCCTCGCGTCAGGCGGCCTTGACTTCGATCATTCTCGGCACCGCAGCTCGCGGCGCGGGGATCCTCACCTCGAGCATGCCGTTCGCGTACTTCGCCTCCACCTGGGCGCCGTCGACGCCCTCGGGGAGCGCGAAGCTCCGCTGGAACCCCCCGTACGCGACCTCGCGGACGAAGTAGTCCTTGTCCGCAGTGTCAGGCCCGGCCTTGCGCTCTCCTTTGACGGTGAGGACGTTGTCCATCCAGGACACCGCGACGTCCTTCGGGTCCACGCCCGGCAGGGCGAGCTGGATGACGTACGTGCCGTCCTCGATCCGCCCCTCCGCGGCGGGGAGCCACGACGCAGGGCGCTGTACGGCCTCGTCCGTGACGCCATCGACGAACCTCAAGAACAGGTCATCGACGTCATGGTGAAAGTGGAATTTCCGGGTTGGAGACCAGCGAAGCATGGTGTTCATCGTGCTCCTCCATCGGGGCAGTAAGTCGTTCGATACTTGTCGTTCTCGATTCTGACTTCGTTGCCGGAGTACCTGCCGAACAGAATCCGGTCGCCGGCCTACACCTCCTTGACGGGATGCGTCCGCGTTGCCCCGTCCAATCCACTTGACTTCCTACGTATAACATAATATAAATTATATATCAACTAAGACTTATATAAGTCTATGTTGGGATCGGGATCTCGACGCGAGACAGACGTGACGAGAAACGCTGAGGATCAGCGTCTTGGCAGGGAGACGACGATGTCGAAATGGACAGGGATGACAATCGCGCCCGCGGGGGCCGGTCGCTTTCGGAGCCTGGAGGGTCGTCCGTTGGGCATGTCCAGCTCAGTGATGCTCCCCGAGTCTGCGCGGCTAAAGGCTGTTGGAACTGGGGGTCAAGTTTCGTCACCGCATTGGCGGAACAGCGGCAACCGATGACCGGCCTCCTGATCCCACAGCCGAGGCGGCGCTGGTGGGAGGCCCTTCAGGAGTTCGAAGGCGCCGTCCGGCTGGTACCGGCTCGCAAACGCGATGCTAAATGACGTTCTGGCAGTGTGCGTCGTCGGCGCGGTGGTCGTGGTGATCGCCACGATCCTCGGCGCAGTCGAACTGCTGCGGAAGCCCGTCGCTGCTATTGCCGGCCGATGGAGTTGCGTGCAGGCTTGGCTGCCACAGGGGACAAGGTCCCCCACGACAAAGACCCGAGAACAGCCGCCGTGAGAACGATCCACTCCAGCAAATTCAGCACTGAGAACTCCTTACGCCAGATTTGTCCACGTCTTTGGATGTCGGTGGTGCTCAGCGCGATTCGAGGAATCGCTCTCCTCAAAAGCAAAGCAATGGCTCGAGCGCACCCGTGTCAGATTCATGAGGTCTGGTTCGGTCGTCGGTCCGTTGTGGACCCCCCTCCTCATCAGACCCGTCTCTGGCGCTCGCTTCCGCTGTTCCCGGTCAAGAAGTTCAACGGCCAGGAAATGGACGGCCGGACATTGAAGGTGGAGATCGCCAAGTCCGGGGCGCCGGCGGCAAAGACGGCGGGTACCGCAGCAGCGGCGGGCGCAGCGGTCGCTACTAGAACGGAGAAGTGGTGGAGTGAGCTTGACGACG
Organism: Nitrospirota bacterium; assembly: GCA_020028195.1. Lineage (GTDB taxonomy): Bacteria > Nitrospirota > Nitrospiria > Nitrospirales > Nitrospiraceae > NS-7. Next base: position 1,215 of record JAHWYE010000283.1, on the reverse strand, counting down.
CGGGATGAGCTCAGGGGAGATCGGCCGCCGGCTCGGCGCGTGGATACGAAGGCGATGCGACGTTCCCAGAATCTCGCGCTCTCGTCTTGGTCTTTTGGCCCGGATGATCGGCCAGGAGGATGGAATGTTCACGATGCCCTTTAGAAAACTAGAGCGCGAACAAGGCGCGTTTCTGAACGAGACACAGCGAACGCTCATCAACGAGAAGTTTGAGATCCTCCAGCAGGCGAGCTTTGGCTTCACTCAAGACCGACTCCTACACATTTCTCAAGAAGAATCGAAGGGTTGGACGAAAGAGTGTACTGATGAGCTTCGGAGAGAAATAGGATTGGTCGCACCATCTCATGTCCAGATAGTCCTCATCGAATTTCGCAAGTTACGGTGTGTTTCTCTTCAGTGTCGTCCTTTGGGTCTCTTACCGGCACCCGTCTATTCCACGCGCTGACGGCGCACGAGCGGCGAGGGGGTCGCCGCACAGTGGGCGGATCCGAGAAGGCGGTCGGACGAAGACCAGTCTCATTTCTTGAAAAGAAGTGCAAGCCCATCGGCGCATGCTCGGGCGACAGCATAGCCAGCTTTTTCTTGCCCGGGCATCTTATCCCAGCCACCTTTTTCAATGACTTCAGCTCTCTGCCAGCTACTTACGGCCTCGAGTTCTTTGAGTTTCGCTTCATGGTTCGGTTGCTTCACAAATTGGGCGACGCAGATCGCCGCCTGGCTCGCCAAGACCGCCTCTTTGGTCATCGTTTGCGTCGTGCCGGAGGTTGTCCAGCCACCCCACGCAAAGCCGATGATCATTACGATGACTGCCCCACAAATCAGCCCCCAGACTCCATACTTCACCTTCGCTGCCGTCTCTGGCTTCATGGACACGACCTCCTGAATCGGGATCCCCGATATGGAGCCATTCCGCCTCTATGGCGGTGTCCACCGAGCGACTGTCCCGTTCAGTCAACTCGTTCACGCTTCCCGCCACGTTGCCCGCGGTGCTTCTGGCAAACCCTGGGGCTTGTGTGACCGGTGCTTCCGGGTTAGGTCACACCGACCGTGCCGTCGAGAGACACCGCCGCCGCGTTGCCTCCCTGCCCATTCCCGCCGATCCCTGTCCGCTCCCGCCGATCGCGCTGGTGCTGGAGCCCCGCTTCGCGCTTACGTGCGAGTCTTCTCAGAATCCATTCCGTCGCATGCACGTGCGATATGTCGCCTGATACGCGG
>JAHWYE010000282.1 GCA_020028195.1 Nitrospirota bacterium | reverse complement strand
GAGGGCTGATTGCATTTCAGCAAAAACTCCCACATCTCGTCCGCTTCTTTCATGCGGCGCGCCAGGTCTTCATCCAGTCGGGACAGGAGTGCAGCCGCTCCAGCCTGGCCATGTGATACCAGAATTTCCACCTTTCGTCGAAGCGCCTGCACTTCCAGAGTGCGCTTGATGAAGTCAAAGCGCGCTTTCAACAGGTCGAGATCACCGGGGAATAGTTTCTTGGCCTTGACCAGTACATGTTCGCGCACGCCGACTTTACCGACATCATGCAGCACGGCGGCATAGCGAATCTCCTTCATCTGATCGTCATTGAACCGAACGTCGGCATAGGGGCCTCGGTCAATGCGATCGACCACGTTGGCCAACCCGCATGTCAAGATGGCTACTCGCTCGCTATGGCCACTCGTGGTAGGATCTCGGCTCTCGATCGCCAGCACACTGGCAGAAATAAATCCCTCAAAGAGTCGATTAATGTCTTCATATAAGTTGGCGTTTTCTATAGCTATTCCAACCTGGTGCCCAAGGCTCACAAAGGTCTGGAGATCCTCCTCAGTGAACAGGCCACCATCCCTTCTGTTGATGGCCTGGAGCGCGCCGAGCATTTTGGCGCGCGCCCTGACCGGTACGCAGACCATGTTGCGGGTCACAAAGCCACTCTTGTTATCCGCCTCGCGAGAGAAGTGAGGGTCGTGCTGGACATCATTGACGATGACCGGCACCCCGGTTTTGGCCACATGGCCGGCAATGCCCTCTCCCGGCTTCAAACGAATCTCCCGGACCTCCTCACCCTTCTCCCCCAATGCCACTTCGAAGTACAGATCCCCGGTCCGTTCATCCAATAACAGTAACGAGCCTGCCTCAGCCTCCATGAGGAGGGTCGCTGCTTCGATGGCCCGTTTCCTGATCTCGGATTGATTGAGGCTGGAATTGAGAAGCGCGCTGATCTCCTGAAACTGTTTTAGCGCGTGATCTTTCACCGGTGGATTCCTATCAAGGGAGCGAGTAGCCTACTGACCATTCCTTCCTTAAGCTGCATCGTTGGTGTTGGCATCCGCAACAGCCGATTCGTGATTCATATGAGCGAACCGTAGTTACCCAACCGAGTTGATAGCGGTTCTCAGGGACTGGACGAACTGCCCCATACGTTCCGGCATACGGGGATCGTGCTGATACTCCACGATCTGCCGGACGACCGCGCTTCCCACGATCACCCCGTCGGCGATGGCTGCAACCTTGGCTGCTTCCTGCGGAGTGGCGATGCCAAAGCCAACGGCAATCGGGATATCCGTCACCCGGCGGATCTTGGCCACATTCCGGCGCACATCCTCCAAGTCGGCCAGCTTCGCACCGGTAATACCGGTGAGCGAGACGTAATACACAAAGCCCTGCGACCGGCGAGCTACCAGGGTGCGCCGGGATGACGTACTGGTCGGCGCCAGGAGAAAGATCAACAAGGGGCCACCCACGGTCGTGGCGGCCGAGCTGAGCGGAGTCGCTTCTTCAACCGGCATGTCTGGCACGATCAAGCCATCCGCGCCAGCCTTCACGGCCTGCGAGCAGAAAGCCCGTTCACCCATGGCGTGAATGGTGTTGTAGTAGGCCATGAGGATCAACGGGATCTGCGTCCTGGTGCGCAGGCGAGCGACCGTGTCAAGGATACGAAGCAACGAAGTGCCGCTGCGAAGGGCTCGCTCGGCTGCCTTCTGGATGACCGGGCCATCGGCGATCGGATCGGAGAATGGCACACCAAGCTCGATGATGTCGGCTCCGGCCCGTTCCAGCTCCAGCACCAGGGTCTCTGTGTCTTGCAGCGACGGGTCCCCCGCCATGAGGTAAGGAATCAATGCCTTGCGTCGGCTGGCCCGGAGCCGTTCGAATGTTGCTTCGAGTCGATTAGTCACAGAGTGACGCCTTTGATGCGGGCTACCTGTTGCACGTCCTTGTCTCCACGCCCGGAGAGGTTGATGATGATCACCTGCTGTTTCTTCAGTCTGGGCGCAAGCTTCATGACTTCGGCGACGGCGTGCGCGCTCTCGAGCGCAGGCATGATCCCCTCTTCACGCGACAGCAGATCGAAGGCTGCCAGGGCCTCTTCATCCGTTGCCGAGGTGTATTGAATTCGCTTTGCGTCATGATAGAAACTGTGCTCTGGCCCTACGGCCGCATAGTCCAGCCCGGCAGAAACCGAGTGCGTCAGGTTGATCTGGCCATCGTCATCCTGCAAGAGATAGGTCATCGTGCCATGAAGCACTCCTGGATGGCCCCCTGCAAATCGGGCAGCATGCTTCCCGCTCTCAACTCCCAATCCCCCGGCCTCCACCCCGATCATCTGGACTTTGGCATCCTTGAGAAAAGCATGAAAGAGCCCGATGGAATTGCTCCCGCCTCCGACGCAGGCCACGAGATAGTCCGGCAATCGGCCCTCCGCGGACAGCGCCTGACGGCGGACTTCACGTCCGATGACAGACTGAAAATCCCGGATCATCATGGGATAGGGATGTGCGCCCAGGACGGAGCCGAGGATATAGTGCGTCGTCCGCACGTTCGTCGTCCAATCTCGCATCGCCTCGCTGATGGCGTCCTTGAGCGTCCGGCTGCCGGCATCCACGCCGGTGACGGTCGACCCGAGCAGCCGCATCCGAAAGACATTCAGGGCCTGGCGCTGCATGTCCTCCGTACCCATATAGACCTCGCAGGCCAGCCCGAACATGGCGGCGACTGTTGCTACCGCCACGCCATGCTGGCCAGCGCCCGTTTCGGCGATTACTCGGGGCTTTTTCATCCGCCGCGCCAGGAGCGCCTGTCCGATCGTGTTATTGATCTTGTGCGCACCGGTATGACACAGGTCCTCCCGCTTGAGATAAATCTTGGCGCCCCCAAGCGTGCGGGTCAGCCGCTCCGCCAAATACAAAGGGGTGGGCCGACCGGCGTAGTGCGTGAGGTAGTAGCTCAGTTCTGCTTGAAATCGACGATCGTGGCGAGTTTCCAGATAGGCCTGTTCTAATTCCAGCAACGCCGGCATCAGCGTTTCTGGCACAAAGCGCCCACCGAACTTGCCGAACCGGCCTTGCTTATCAGGAAGTTGAGGCATGGTTAGCCCGTCAAAATCTCGAAAGTTCTAAGGTCGACACATATGCCGAAAAGCGGATAAGAAAGTATAGACCGCGGGTTGGTCTCAGGCAAGCTTGGCCGCCTGGATGAATGCCTGGATTTTGGCACGGTCCTTCCTGCCCGGACTCGCCTCCACGCCACTGCTGACGTCCACGCCGTAGGGGCGGACTGTCCGGATGGCCTCCTGCACATTCTCCGGCGTCAGGCCTCCGGCCAGGAGCACCGGCGCAGCTTTCGCGACTTCCCCG
>JAHWYE010000058.1 GCA_020028195.1 Nitrospirota bacterium | reverse complement strand
GGCGCCAGGAAAAGGGGAAAAGTGAAGAATGACGGTCTACTTCAGGGTGAGCACCGCGGAAGTTGTGAGGGAGACGAGCGGGTCTGGGTAGAGACCGAGGATGACCACGCCGGCGATGGCGCAGGCAAGGACGACGGTCATCGCCGGCGAAGAGGCAAATCGTGGCGCGAGACCGGCCGAGATGTCCAGATCCCGCATGTACATGACCATCACAACACGGAGATAGTAATAGGCCGAGACGGCGGCGAAGAGCACGGCGATCACTGCGAGCCAGGCCAACCCGGCGTTCACGGCAGCCAGGAACAGATAAAACTTGCCGATGAAGCCGGCTGTCGGCGGGATGCCGGCCAATGACACCATGAACACCAACATCAGGAACGCCGCGATCGGTTGCCGCTTGGCCAGCCCGGTGAAGTCTTCGATCTCTTCCCCCTCCAAGCCTCCCTTCCTGAGCATGGCGACCACTGCAAACGCGCCAAGCGTCATGAAGGCATAGACTGCCAGATACAGCATCACGCTGGACAGCCCGGCAGATCGAACCGCTCCCTCCGTGTCGGCCTGTCCGGCCACCACGATTCCGATGAGGGCATACCCGGCGTGCGCGATGCTGGAATAGGCCAGCATCCGTTTGATGTTGGTCTGCACGATCGCGACGACGTTCCCCAGGACCAGTGTGGCGATGCAGACGACCAGGAACAGCCCGTACCAGTTGGCCTTAAGTCCGCCGAGCCCTTCCAGAAAGACGCGAACGAACGCGCCGAAGCTGGCTACCTTGGATGCCACCGCCATGAACGCGGTGACCGACGTAGGCGCCCCTTCGTACACATCCGGGGTCCACATATGAAACGGCACGACCGCGATCTTGAAGCCGAATCCCACCACCAGCAGGATCATGGCCAGCACCAGGGCGGGATCATCGAGTCCACGGTTGGCGACCGCTGCGGCAATGGCCGAGAGACGGGTGCTGCCGGCTACGCCGAAGAGGAGCGAGATCCCATACAATAGGATGCCGGACGAGAACGAGCCCAACACGAAATACTTGGCCGAGGCCTCGAGCGAGCGCGCCTCGAACCGCTTGAATCCGGCCAGCACATAGAGGGAGAGCGACATCAACTCAGTGCCCAGGTAGATCGTCAGCAGGTCGACGGCCGAGACCATGATCATCATGCCGGACAGCGAGAGGAGCAGAAAACCGTAATACTCCCCCAGGTTGATCCGTTCCGCCTTCAGATAAGCCAGCGATAACAGAATGGTCAGCCCGCTCACCAGATACAGCAAGAGTTTCCAGAAGCACGCGTAGGGGTCCAGGACCACGAGATCGCTGAACGCGGACACCCGCGTGCCCATCTGCGAGATGGTGATGGGGACGCACAGCACGAGCGATCCCAAACTCAACCAGGCCAACCAGGTCTTCTTGGACTGGGGCGTGATGGGGTCCAGCCCCAAGACGAGGCAAGCCGCCGCCACGACGATCAGCTCGGGGAGCACAGCCTGGATGTCGGACAGTGGAAGCGTCATTTGTTATTCGCTTTCAGCGAGACTTGCGCGACGTGCCCGTCTCGCGCTTCACGCCTTTCGCGCATTTCTCGCGCGTCGCGCCGGGCCAGGGCCCGGTCCTCCTGATCCTCTTGCTCGATGAGGTGATCCACGCTGGTGTGCATCACCTTCAACAAGGGATTCGGGAAGAGTCCGATCCAGAACACGAGGACGATCAGCGGGACCATGATGGTCATCTCGCGCCAGTTGAGGTCGGATAGCCGTAGGGCGCTGTGGCCGGCCGTCGGCCCAAAGGCCACCCGTTGGACCATCCAGAGCAGATAGGCGGCGGCCAGGATGACCCCAAGCGAAGCAACCACCGCGGCGGCCTTGTTCCAGAGAAAGGTGCCGATCAGGATCAGAAACTCTCCCACAAAACTGTTTGTGCCGGGCAGTCCCAGGGACGAGAGAGCAAAAATCACGAGACAGGTGGCGTAGCGCGGCATCGGATTGGCCAGCCCGAAATTGTCGGCGATCATGCGGCTGTGCGTCCGTTCGTAGATGATCCCGACGCAGATGAACAGCGCGCCGGTGGTGATCCCGTGGTTGATCATCTGCATGAGCGCGCCCTCGATGCCTTGGGCGTTGAGCGCGAAGATGCCGAGGGTGACGAACCCCATGTGGCTGACGCTGGAGTAGGCGATCAGTTTTTTCAGGTCGGCTTGGGCCAGCGCCATATAGGCGCCATAGAGGATCGCGATAAGCGAGAGGCCCACCATGATCGGCGTGAACGCGGCCGTCGCGTCGGGGAGCATGGGCAGCGTGAAGCGCAGGAACCCGTAGGCTCCCATCTTGAGGAGCACGCTGGCCAGGAAGACGCTGCCCGCGGTCGGCGCCTCCACGTGGGCGTCCGGCAGCCAGGTGTGAAACGGGAACATCGGGACCTTCACGGCAAAAGCGATGAAGAAGGCCCAGAAGAGCCAGTTCTGCAGGGTCTGGGAATACCCGGCCTTACTCAGCAGCAGAATGTCGAAAGTGTGGCCGCCCTGGAAGAACAGCACCAGGATCGCGATGAGGAGCAGGACACTGCCTGCGAGGGTGTAAAGGAAAAACTTCACCGCCGCGTACAGGCGGTTCGGGCCTCCCCAGACCCCGATAAGCAGGTACATCGGAATCAGCATGGCCTCCCAGAACACGTAGAAGAGGACGAAGTCCAGGGCCACGAAGACGCCCAGCATGGCGGTGGCCATGACCAGGATCGTGGCCATGAATTCCCTGAGACGGGTCTCGATGGCCCGCCAGGACACGAGGACGCAGAGCGGGGTCAGGAGCGTCGTGAGCAGAAGCAGCGGGAGGCTGATACCGTCCACGCCGACGGCATAGTTGATGGGCGGCGAGGCGATCCATGCGACTCGTTCGGTGAACTGCATGCCGGTCGCTGATCGGTCGTAGAGGAAGAACAGGGGGAATGAGAGAGCCAAGTCTGCCAGGGCGACGGCGAGAGCCGTCCATCGCACGGCGGCGTCCTTTACAAAAAACAGCAGCACCGCGCCGGCGAGCGGCAGGAAAACGACGGCTGTCAGCCAGGGAAAGCCGCTTGTCTGAAGTGCAGTGTCGCTCATCGCCGTAGTCTCTAAAGTCGTAAGGTCGTCAAGTCGAAAGTCATGCCTGAAGTCTGTCTCTCCGCCCCCACTTGATGACGTTTGGACTTTTCAACTTGATAGACACTGTCAAAACAACAAATACACCGTCAAAATGAGCACCGCGCCGACGGTCATCCCGAGCGCATAATGCTGGGTCTGGCCGCTCTGGACCAGACGCATCAGCCACCCGCCCCAAGCGATCGCGCGGGCGACCCCATTCACGGCTCCATCGATCACAGCGACATCCACCCCACTCCACAGACGGTCGGCCAGTCGCACTGTCGGTCGCACCAGCATGCGGTCGTAGGCCTCGTCCACATACCATTTATTGAATGAGAGACGGTACAGTTGCTGCCACTGCTGCGCGAGCAGGTCGGGCAGTCCTGGCGACTTGACGTAGAGGACATAGGCAGCGGCGATACCTATCAGGCCCATGAGCGTGGCGGCCGTCATGATGCCGATGGCGATGGGGCTGTCATGGTGACTTTCGCTTGCGGTGCCTGGGAAAGCTGGCGCGAGAAAGGCGGAGATTCCCAGGTAGCCGGTAGAGATGCTCAGCACGGCCAGGATCATGAGCGGAACCGTCATCGTCCATGAGGGTTCATGGACATGCCCAGCATGGTGTGGGTCCACACGAGAGTCTCCCCAGAAGGCCACGAAGACGAGACGGAAGCTGTAGAACGCCGTCAGGAGCGCCGTCGCCAGTCCCAGCGAAGCCAACAGTTTTCCGAGTGACCCCGCCGACCAGGCCGAAACCAAGATCTCGTCCTTGCTGAAAAATCCCGCCGTCAGTGGAAAGCCGGCCAGCGCCAGCGAGCCGATCACAAAGGTCCAGTAGGTCACCGGCAGCTTGTCCTTGAGCCCGCCCATCCGGCGCATGTCCTGCTCGTGATGAAGTGCGATGATCACCGACCCGCAACAGAGGAACAAGAGCGCCTTGAAGGCGCCGTGAGTGAGCAGGTGGTAGATGCCGGCTGCATAAGCGCCCAGTCCGCAGGCCATCATCATGTAGCCGAGCTGGCTGACCGTCGACCAGGCGACGATGCGTTTGATGTCGAATTGCGTCAACGCGATCGTTGCACCGAACACCATGGTCGCCGCGCCGGTGATGGCCACCACGTCCATGGCCGCAGGCGACAGGCTGTAGAGCGGGGACAGCCGTGCTACCAGGAAAACGCCGGCAGTCACCATGGTGGCAGCGTGGATCAGCGCCGAGATCGGCGTGGGTCCTTCCATTGCGTCCGGCAACCACACGTGGAGCGGAACCTGGGCGGATTTGCCGACCGCCCCCATGAACAACAGCAGGCAGATCAGAGTGAGCGTTGAGACTTCCCATTGGCCTCCGATCAGTCGGAGTAGATTGAACGTTTCCTTGGCAATGTCAGGCGCCTGAGCAAACACCTGCTGGTATTCCAAGGACCCGAAGGTCAGGTAGACGAGCAAAAGTCCCAACAGGAAGCCGAAATCCCCGATCCGGTTGACGATAAAAGCCTTGGTTGCAGCGCTACAGGCGGACGGTCGTTCATACCAGTGGCCGATGAGCAGATAAGAACAGAGCCCGACCGCCTCCCAGAAGATGAACAACTGGAGAAAATTGTCGGCCATCACCAGCATGAGCATGGAAAAGGTGAAGAGCGCGATGTAGGCGAAGAACCGAGCATAGCCGCGCTCACCCTGCATGTAACCGATCGTGTAGACATGCACCAGCCCACTTACGATCGTGACCAGCAGCAACATAACGGCGGTGAGGCGGTCCACGTAGAGACCTAGCTCGATGCGAAGATCGCCGGATGTCGCCCAGGTGTAGAGCGGAATCGACGTATGTCGTCCGCCGGCCACATCCATGAATGTGAGCACCGACAGGATGAAGGACACGATCACCGCTGGCACGGCGACAAGATGCGCCCGGTCCTTGATCCAGTGGCCGAATAGGCCGAGGATCAGAAACGCGGCGAAGGGTAGCAGGGGAATGAATTCGTAGGTCATGCCACTACCACTTCAACAACTGGAACTCGTCCACGTTGATGCTGGACTTGCTCCTGTAGAGGGCAATGATGATGGCCAGTCCGACCGCGACCTCCGCCGCCGCCACGGTCAACGCGAAAAAGACGAAGACCTGACCGACGACATTCTGAAAATAGGACGAAAACGCGACGAAGTTGATGTTGGTGGCGTTGAGCATCAACTCGATGGAAAGCAGAATAATGATGATATTGCGGCGGATCAGCACACCCACCACGCCCGTGATGAACACGATGGCGCTGAGGATCACGTAGTAGCTCAGGGGCACCATGTTCGCTACCCGAAGTAAAAAGGCAAAAGTAAATAGTATAAAGTTGAACAACGGGAAGTATGTTCCGTCACTTTTGCCTTTTTCATTTTAACTTTTGCCTTCGCCAAACAGATCACGTTTGGCAAGGATGATCGCGCCGATCATCGCGACGAGCAGAATGAGCGAAGCCACCTCGAACGGGAAGAGATAGGTCGAATACAGGACCTCGCCGATCGTTTCGGTGTTCCCAACCGCAGGAGCGACGCCAGTTGCGACGGACTGGCCGTTCGACATGGTGCGCGCAGCTTGAGACAGCGGGAGAGCCGGCTCGTTCGCTGAGCTGCGGTGGTAGGCCAGCAGGAGCACTTCGGTCAGGATGGTCAGCCCCAGGAAGGCGCCGATCGGGAATTGCTGATGGTAACGCTCTTCGCGTTTGACGTTCAGCAGCATGACGACGAAGAGATAGAGCACCAGGATGGCGCCGGCATAGACAATAATCTGGACGGCGGCCAGGAATTCGGCTCGCAAGGTCACGTACAGCCCAGCCACGTGAAAAAACATGATCAACAGGGAGAGTGCGCTGTAAATCGGGTTCCGAAGCGCCACCACCAGGAGGGAAGTCAGGACGATTACGCCGGCAAAGTAGAAGAAGACGAGCGTTGCCACGTCGCGCTAGCTTTCCTTGGGAGGCAAGTGCTTGAACGCGACGTTGAAGAAGGCGACGTTCGGATGTTGCAGTTCCAGTCTTTTCTCCCGCACCGGGTACGATCGGTCCCCGATGGCCAAGAGCTGCCCCTTGTTCAACAAAAGTTGCCGTTTGTCATAGACCGCCCATTCATACTCGCGGGTCATGCCTAAGGCGTCCACCGGACAGGCCTGCACGCACAGCCCGCAGAAGAGGCAGCGAGTCATGTCCATGTAATATTCTTTGGCAAACCGCTTGGTGGGCTCGTCTGGCACTTCCGCACTGATAACCTTGATGACGCGCGAGGGGCAGGCGGCCTCGCAGAGGTCGCAGCCGACGCACTTCTCGGTCCCATCGTCATACCGGAGAAGAGCAAGCATTCCACGGTAGCTGTCCGGCAAAATCCGCTTCTCGTGCGGATACTGTAACGTGATCGGCTTGTAATGCAGAAGGTGCATGAGCGTGGCCTTCATGCCGATCAGGATCTCGTAAAAGATGATGGTCTTTAGCCACGCTTTGAACTTCATGCGTTTTGTCCGTTAAGTCTGTTCGATCTGTTTTGTCCGTAGGAACGGACTCAACCGACTAAACTGACGCAACGTCATACCCTGCCCATTAACCTCTCGGGAAGAGGTACGCCGCAATGGCGGTGATCAGGATATTGCCCAGGGCGATCGGGAGCATCACCTTCCACCCGAACCGCATGAGCTGGTCATATCGCAGTCGCGGCAACGTAGCCCGCAACCAGAAGAACAAAAACAGGAAGAAGTACACCTTGACCGTGAACCAGAAGACTCCGGAGGCCCAAGCTAGGTTCGCCCACGAGCCGTGAAACTGCAGAAATGGAGCCGGCGCGTTCCACCCTCCCAGGAAGAGGGTGGCAGCGATGCACGAGACCAGGATCATGTTGGCGTATTCCGCCAGGAAAAAGAAGGCGAACCGCATCCCGCTGTATTCGGTGAAGAAGCCCGCCACCAGCTCGCTCTCCGCCTCCGGCAGGTCGAACGGCATGCGGTTGGTCTCCGCCACCGAGGAGATGACGTACACGACGAACGCGAAGAGTTGCGGGAATGGCGGGGCGAAGATGAACCAGTTCCAGAACCACCCGCTCTGCGCTTCCGTGATCTTGACGAGGCTCAGCGAGCCGGCCAGCAGGATCACTCCCACGATCGCCAGGCCCACGTTGAGCTCGTAGCTGATCACCTGCGCCGCAGCCCGTAACCCGCCCAACAGCGAGTACTTGCTGTTGGATGCCCATCCTCCCAGGATGACCCCGTATGCGCCGATGGACGTGAAGGCCAGGATATAAAGAATCCCAATGTTGATGTCGCTGATCACGAAGGGCTGGAACTGGACTCCGAAGATCTCCACCGTCAGGTTCGGCCCAAACGGGATGACGGCAAAGCCGATCAGCGCCGGCACCAAGGCCAGAATAGGTGCCAGGCTGAACAGGAACTTGTTCGCTCCGGCCGGAACGATGTCTTCCTTAAAAAACAACTTCAGACCGTCGGCGATGGGTTGCAAGATCCCGTATGGTCCCACTTCCATGGGCCCCATGCGGTCCTGCATCCAGCCGATCACCTTCCGCTCCGCCAGTGTGAGGAACATCACCGTGAGCAGCACCACGCCCATGACCACGGCGATCTGGGTGATCGACAGGCCTATCTTGATTCCGACTTCAACCACTCGAATCTCCTTCCAGGACTGAGGTTCGAGTGCTGAGGCCTGAGCCTCGGCCCTCAGTCCTCATTGCTCAGTCCTTATTGTCGATTCGTTCAACCTTCACCTGCGTTGATCTGTAAGACGGTCCTCGGCGAAATGTTCCGGGAATAGCGCGAGGCCTTCCGGCACGCGGTCCAGCAGTTTCACGGTCGTCGTCATCTCGCCCTGCTCGTTTGAGATCCTGACCCGATCGCCCTCTGTGACCCCGATCTCTTGCGCGTTGGCTGGATTCAGCCCGAGGAAGCCGGCCGCCTGAATCTGAAGCAGACCCTTGGCACGGGTCGAGAGCTTCCCGGAATGGAACAACGTCTGCCCGACCACGAGCGCAAAACTTCCTTCTTTCCTCGAGCCGCGCTCCGCTTGCCCCTCGCCTGCGAGCGAATAGCGGCTTGCCAAATCCTCCGTGTAGCCCTCGCGCAGGTAACGGTCCACCACAGTCTGATCAGGCCGTGGCGGGGTTGGAGCGGGACCAAGAAGGCCATAGCCAGGAATCAGACTCCTGATCTCTTTCAGGATCTCTCTGGACTCGCCGTACTCAAGCGGATACCCCAACAGCCCGGACAGGGCGGAGAGGATCTGCCAATCCGGCCTGCTTTCGCCGATCGGCTCAATGGCCTGCCGCACCTGTTGCACATGTCCCTCTGTATTCGTGACGGTGCCGTCTTTCTCGGCATAGGAGCAGGCCGGAAGGACGACGTGGGCGAGCGCAGCCGTTTCGGTCAGGAACAGCTCCTGGCAGACGAGAAATTCCAGCTGTTCGAGCGCCTCTTTTGCGCGGGCTCCTGTTGGCAGTGACCCGACCGGATTCTCGCCGACGATCAGCATGGCTTTGATCTTGCCGGTCCGCGCCTCCTCAAGCATCTTGATCAACGTGCTGCCTGCTCCTTGCGGCAGCTCCTCTTTCCACAGTCCCGCGATGCGCTCGCGCGCCGGGCGGTCGTTGAGGTCGGAAGGCCCAGGGAGGAACTCCGCCACGGTTCCCATCTCCACCGCTCCCTGATCGTTGTTCTCCTCGGCCAGAGGGGCCAAGCCACATCCTGGCTGGTCGTGTTTGCCGGTGAGTAGCAGCAAGTCCAGCAGATTCATGACGATGCCGTACCCCCCTGGGGCTCGCAAGACACCCTGTCCGACTAGAATAATGGTTCTGGCTGCTCGTGCGAACGTGCGGGCTGTTTCTTTCAGAGTGCTCGACGTTGCCCCGGTTGCGTTCTCAATAACCGGCCAAGGACAGGCCCTAACCGCCTCGCTGATGGCTTGAACATAGGAGGTGGCTCGCTGAGCGAGGGCCTGGTCCACCAGACCTTCCTCGATGACAGCCTTGATGAGCCCCAGCACGATATTTCCGAATTGTTCAGGATGGGCGGAGACATGGTGCGTGGCCAAATTGGTGATGTTGCTAATAGTCCCAACCGCCGGCACCAGTGATTCGATCGTCAGGAGGATAGCCCCCTGCTTCTTGACCGCCTCTTTGACCTTGAGGCCAGTGATCGGATTGGTCTCCGTGAGGCTCGTGCCGACGAGCAGGAGCGCATCGGCGGAGACGATGTCCTCGAACGTAACGGTCCAGCGGTGGGTTCCCTGCACTCGACGGAGCGCCCGGACCCCGTTGATGTGTCCGTAGCGGGCGCTGCTGTCGATTCGATTGGAGCCAATGGCCAGCCGCATGAATTTCTGGAAGACGTACAGGTCTTCATTTGTGCAGCGTGATGCGATCAGCCCGCCGAAGGCCGCCGGACCATGCTGCAGCTTCAGGCGGGTGAAGGTTTCAGCGACGTGCTCGAGCGCCTCTTCCCAGGTTGTCTGGATCAGTTGGCCGTTGCGCCTGATGAGGGGATGCTGAAGGCGGTCCGGATGCGTCGTAGCATGGTACCCGAAGAAGCCCCGCGCACAGAGGTCGCCGTTGTTGCGGCCGGCTCCGTGGGCGGACATAACCTCGATCAGCTCATTCTCCTTGGTCTGAATCGTAATCTGGCAGCCGTCGCCGCAGTAGGTGCAGATCGTGTCGGCGCGCTTCAGCATCCATGGGCGGAACTCGTACATGGAGAGGCGGCTCGTGAAGGCGCCGACCGGGCAGATCTGGACACACCCGCCGCAAAATTCGCAGTCCAGCTCGTGGTGAGTGAAGTGTTTGATCTCGGTCATCGTGCCGCGCCCGACCGGCGCGAGCGCCTTCACGTCCATCACTTCGTCGCAATACCGCACGCAGCGCAGACACTGGACGCAGCGGTTCATCTGCGTCTCGATCAGCGGGCTGAAATACTCTTTCTCGAACACCCGCTTGACCTCGATGAACCGGCTCGTGGTCGGGGTGTACTCGTGCGAGAAATCCTGGAGGTCGCAGCGACCCCCTTGATCACAAACCGGACAGTCCAGCGGATGGTTGGCCAGGATGAATTCCAGCACAGACTTGTGCGCTTCATTGACCACGGCGGTGGCGGTCCGCACAACCATGCCCTCGGCGACCGGCGTGCTGCAGGAAGTCTGCAGCTTGGGCATTTTCTCGATCTCGACTAGGCACATCCGGCAGTTGGCGTCCCACTTGAGCTTGGGGTGGTAGCAGAAGTGGGGGATCATGACGCCCGTCTGCCGCGCCGCCTCGATGACGAGCGTGCCCTTCGGGACCGTAACCGGAACCCCGTCGATAGTTAACCGGACTGTCTCAACCGCGGTCGTGGCCATATTTTTCGTGAGGCGTTAGACGTCAGGGGGAGTGGCTCTTTGCGGCGTGCCTAACGCCTTGCTTCTCGCTCTATTCACCCCTTACGCTTCACCGCTGATCCCTTACGAGAGTCTAGTGCCTCGCTGCCCCCACCATCGGCAACTCTTTCTCACGGCAGGTCTCGGCTTCCCGAATCAACGCTTCATATTCGTGGCGCCAGTACTGCAGCGTG
>JAHWYE010000281.1 GCA_020028195.1 Nitrospirota bacterium | reverse complement strand
GTGGTGTCCCGTATACGCGAGGTGTTTCAGATAGAGATTCCCCTCCGCGTCCTCTTCGAGGCCCCAACCGTCGCAAGGTTTGCCGAGCGCCTCGCGCTCACACGCAGGGAGGGCCAGCCTGACTCTCCCGTTCCTCCCCTGAAGCCGGTTTCTCGAGAAGGTGAACTGCCCCTTTCCTTCGCGCAAGAACGGCTCTGGTTTCTTCATCAGCTGGCGCCTCAAAGCTCCGCCTATAACATACCTGCCGCGGTCCGCTTGGCAGGGCCATTGGACAAAGCGGCCCTTACATTCAGCTTGGACCAACTGGTCAAGCGCCATGAGTCGCTTCGAACGACTTTTACCGAAATCGCCGGTAGACTCACGCAGGTGATTCACCCGTCATTCACTTTGAAGGTATCGGAAATCGATTTGCGGAGCTTGCCACAAGATCGTCGGATGGAGGAAGCGGTGCGAGCAGTGACCGACGAGGCACGTCATCCATTTGACTTGATCAAAGGGCCCCTCATAAGGGCAGTCGTCGTACAGCTTGGTGACGAAGATCACGTCTTGGCAGTGAACATGCATCATATCATCTCGGATCAATGGTCCTTTGGGGTCATCAGCCGAGAGTTGGTCCAGTGCTATAACGATTTCTGTGAGGGACATGTCACCTCCAGTCAGGCGCTCTCCATCCAATATGCCGATTTCTCCCATTGGCAGCGGCAATGGCTGCGCGGTGAAGTGCTAGAATCTCAGCTGTCGTATTGGAAGAAGCAGCTTGTGGGTATTCCTGTGTTGGCCCTCCCGAGCGATCGCCCTCGGCCGGCTCTTCAGACCTTTCGCGGCACCTATCTCTCCCTAGATCTCCCCAGATCACTGGTCGAGGGATTGAAGCGGTTGAGCCTGAACGAGGGTGTGACCCTCTACATGACCTTCCTTGCCGCTTTCCTGACGCTTCTTCATCGTTACACGGGCCAGGAGGACATCGCGATCGGATCTCCGATCGCTAACCGCCACTGGCTCGCAATCGAGGGACTGATCGGGAGTTTCGTGAACACCTTGGTTCTGCGCACGGATCTTTCGGGTGCCCCGGCGTTCAGGGAGCTACTCGCTCGCGTGCGTGACGTGGCGCTGGGGGCGTATGCGCACCAGGATCTGCCCTTCGAGAAACTGGTCGCGGAGCTCCATCCCGACCGGGATATTGGTGGCATTCCGCTCGTACAGGTGCTTTTCAATTTTGCGAATGCGCCTTTGGGGAGAGTCGATTTTAAACATCTCTCGTGGACCCCTTTCGAGATCGACCGAGGCGCGGCCCAGTTCGACCTGAGCCTCACGATTGATCCAGTTATATCGCGGAAGGTCCATCTTGAGTTTAATACGGATCTCTTTGAGTCCACGACGGCGATCCGGATACTTAGACACTATCGGACGTTACTCGAGTCGATTGTGGCTGGACCGGAAGTGCGTATTTCTGAGTTGCAGTTGTTGGCGGAAGGCGAACGCCGGCAGATGCTAGTGGAGTGGAACAACACGAAAGCAGACTATCCGGAGACCTGCGTCGCGCAGTTGATCGAGGCTCAGGCAGCGCGGATGCCTCAGGCCGTTGCGGTGGTCTTCAACGGCGAGACGTTGAGTTATGGCCAGCTCAACGCCCGGGCCAACCAACTCGCGCGTCATCTGCAGCAATTGGGTGTGGGACCGGAGGTGCTCGTGGCAGTGTGCATGGAGCGGTCCCTCGATATGCTGGTGAGCCTGATCGGAATTATGAAGGCTGGTGGAGCATATGTACCGCTGGATCCTGGGTTTCCGAACCAGCGTCAGTCATTCATGCTGGCTAATAGCCAAGCATCGGTTCTCCTGACGCAACGCCACTTGGCGGAAGGTCTGCCGGACCACCGCGCGCATCTGGTACTGGTTGATACTGAGTGGGAAGCCATTAGGCGCCAGAGCCCGGAAAATCTCTTGCCGATGGCGAAGCCGGGGAACCTGGCCTATGTGATTTACACGTCGGGTTCAACCGGGCAGCCCAAAGGTGTGGAGATTGAGCATCGGGCGCTGGTGAATTGTCTAGAGTCGATGCGTCGAGAGCCGGGCCTGACGGAACGGGACGTCCTGCTATCGGTGACGACACTCTCCTTCGACATCGCGGGGCTTGAGCTGTACCTCCCGCTGTTGGCGGGAGCACGCATGGTGCTGGTGAGCCGCGAAGAAGCGGTGGACGGAGTGAGGTTGATGAGGCTGTTGCGCAGCACAGGTGCAACGACGATGCAGGCGACCCCGGCAACATGGCGGCTCTTATTGCAAGCAGGCTGGGAAGGGAGTCCAGGGTTGAAGATCCTGTGCGGTGGTGAGGCGCTATCGCGTGATCTGGCCGAGGCCTTGCTGAAGCGTGGTGCTTCGGTGTGGAACATGTACGGTCCAACTGAGACGACCATCTGGTCGACAGTGAACAAGGTGGAGTCTGAGGAAGGGCCTGTGTCGATCGGACGACCCATTGCCAACACGCAGGTCTATATTCTTGACTCCATGCTCCAACCGGTTCCGGTTGGGATATCCGGCGAGCTTTGCATCGGAGGGGATGGGTTGGCGCGTGGATATCTTGCATCTCCGCAGTTAACGGCCGAGAAGTTCGTCGTCAGTCCATTTATCCGTGGTGGGCAGCGGATCTACAAGACTGGAGACCTGGCAAGGTGGCTTTCCGACGGGTGCATCGAGTGTCTTGGGAGGACCGATCACCAGATCAAAATCCGCGGATTCCGCGTCGAGCTGGGCGAGATTGAATCCGTGCTGGTCAAAGACTCCACGGTCCAGCAGTGCGTGGTGGTGCCGCGTGAAGACACACCGGGGGAGAAGCGGTTGGTAGCCTATATGGTCCCGCAGCACGGACAGATGCCAAACGTTGCTGAACTACGACAGCGACTCAGAGAACAGCTCTCGGACTATATGGTGCCCACAGCATTCGTGATATTGGAAGCGCTTCCACTGACCCCCAACGGAAAGGTGAACCGACTCGCGCTCCCGCCACCTCATGACGTACGGCCCGAGGTCTCGACACCTCAGGTGGCGCCGAGGAATCGGCTGGAAATTCAGCTAGTGGCTATTTGGGAACAGGTGCTGGGCGTCAGTGGCATCGGGGTACGCGAGAATTTCTTCGAACTGGGCGGGCACTCGCTGCTGGCATTGCGAATTTTCGGCGAAATCGAAAGATCACTGGGACGGCGCCTCCCCATGGTAACGCTGTTTCAAGCTCCCACCATTGAACAGTTGGCTGACATTCTGACACAAGAAGCCTGGTCGGCGTCTTGGAACTCTCTAATTGCCATTCAGACTGGTGGTGGCCTTCCCCCGTTCTTTGCGGTTCCGGGGTTGGGAGGTAACGTCCT
>JAHWYE010000280.1 GCA_020028195.1 Nitrospirota bacterium | reverse complement strand
CCTTGGCTCAGTGTCGATCTGCCTCCTTCAGTCACACCCTGCTCCTCATGAACGCCTGCAGAGGTAGGAGGAAGGAACGCAGATGATGACTCACGTCCGGCACTGGTTCTTTGAGGGAATGACGCAGATGAACTGGAGCGGCGTCCCAGGATCCGCCACGAAGCAGTGTTTCTCGCCCGGAGCCACATACACCGAATCGCCTCGCTCGAAGGGAGTTTCAGCTCCTTCGGTTCTGATCGTTCCACTGCCCTCGAGGATGAACACCTCATGCTCCCATTCATGGGAATGGAACGGCGTATTCGCACCCGGTTGAATGTCAAATACCCGCAGTGAGAAGTTCGGGGCCCCGTCCCGGTCCGTGATCATTTCCCGCATTGCCACCCCTTCAGGAGTGCCGGTATAGGTGCTAGGTTTGATATCGGTATAGTGTTTGATAATCATGGCGAGCCAGGATACCACCCCTCACGTGTCGAGACAAGCAAGGTCCGCTGGATTTCTCCCTACGCCCGCTCTATCCTGATTGGCATGGCCGACGACAGGCACAGGGGAAGAATTTTCCTGCACCGCGGCGATCTTGAACGGGCAGGGTTCTGGTACGAGCAGGCAGTGAAGGCTGACCGTGAGAAGGGGGACGCACAGATGCTTTCGGACTCGTTGGGGAATCTGGGGAATGTCTGCGCGATGAGAGGCGACTACGAGCAGGCAGAACGCTGCTACCGCGAGGTGCTGGACCTCCAGCGTGGGCAGCAGAACCGGGCCGCGATCGGTCAGACTCTTGTCAACCTGGGCAATCTTCAGGCAGAAGCAGGCCGGCCAGAGCGTGCCAGGCCTTTTTACCTGGAAGCCCGGGATATCCTGGAGCCGCTTCAGGATCACCGAGCGTTGGGCATCCTCTATTCCAATCTCGGCCTCCAGGACCAAGCGGAAGGGCGGCACGATGACGCAATCGCTCAGTTCGAGAAAGCTCTGGAATCGCACCGGATGGTCGGAGACGAAGATGGGCTGGCCGTCACCTACAGTCAGCTCGGGAACACGTTCCGGCGGGCCGGCCACATGCACCAGGCCGAGAAATGCCTAAACAACGCGTCCGAGCACTTCATCAAGTTAGGCAATGAACCAGGGGAAGCTGCGGTCCTTCGGCTGTTGGCAGACCTCTACGAACAGTCCGGCAATCACCTCTCCGCACTCAGGTGCCTGGAGCGAGTGGTGCAGGTAGATACCCGTTACGGGTTGCCCCAAGCACAGCAAGACAGGGAATGGATGGCCCGACTGCGGGAAAGGTCCGAATGCCGCTGATCTGGTGTTCCATCTCTAGCCACGGATTCGGACACGCAGCTCAGGTGGCACCCGTGCTGAACGAACTGGGCCGTCTAGTCCCCGGTCTCAAGGCCATCCTCCGGACAAATGTCCCACAGTGGTTTTTCGAGAACCGCCTCACCATTCCCTGGGAGTTGAGCCCGGCTGAACAGGATATCGGGTGTGTGCAGCGAGGCCCACTGGAGATTGATGTCAGTGCGACGTGGACCGAGCACCTGCGTTTCCATATGGACTGGCAAACGAAGGTTCGGGACGAGGCGAGAGCCATCCAGTCCTCGGCGCCGGACTTGGTGCTGTCGGATATTTCTCATCTCGCGATCGAGGCAGGCGCAACAGCGAAGAGGCGGACAGTGGGACTCTGTAACCTGTCATGGGACCGAGTGCTCGAACCGTTCCTGGAATCCGGGATATTTGAACAGGTCAAGACCCTGCAACTCATCGAACAGGCTTACGGCCTGGCGGAACTGCTGACCCGTCCAGCGCCCGGCATCCCCATGAAAGCTTTCCCGAAGACCGTGGACATCGGCCCGATTAGCCAACCCGCCACGCCGGACCGGCAGACCCTGAGACAGGCCATTAGGGCTGCTCCGGAGGAACGTGTTGTGTTGGTCGCCTTCGGCGGGGTTCCCCTCGACTCACTGCCGTT
Source organism: Nitrospirota bacterium (assembly GCA_020028195.1). Lineage (GTDB taxonomy): Bacteria > Nitrospirota > Nitrospiria > Nitrospirales > Nitrospiraceae > NS-7. The sequence goes on along the minus strand of JAHWYE010000280.1, from coordinate 1,407 downwards.
CGAGAAGTTGGAGCGGTTGGCCGGTTACAGATTCGTCGTCAGCGGACCAGTGCCACAAGGTGGCCGGCGAATTCGATCACACTCCTCGGTCCCACTCCCCTTTAACGTCATCCTCGCCTCTACCGATCTGATTGTCACCAAGCCAGGCTACAGCACGATTGTCGAGGCTGTCGTCCATCGCAAACCGGTGATGTATGTCAGGCGATACAACTTTGCAGACGAGGCCTACTTGGTTGAGTATCTGCACCGCTACAGCCGGGGGGGCGAATTGTCAGCAGGCGACTTCACGGCCGGTCGGTGGGAGCAGACCCTTAACGCAGTCTGGGCCGCACCTCAACCGAAAGACGAGGCGCCCCCCGCGACCGGCGCAGCTGAGGCAGCAGAGATACTTGCTGGCTATCTATGACGACAGGGCGAGAAGCGGCGAGGTCACTGCTGAACGGGACCGGTCGGGAGCCGACGGTGACCGGCTCCCGACCGGTAAGCTCACTGCATCTTCAGGTGGGCCCTAAGGATGCCGGAATTCTGTATCTCGGGATTGTTCTTTCCCAGATCGTAGGCCGTCTTGAAGTGCTCCGTCGCTCCCTTGTGATCGCCGGTCTTGTCCAGCGTCAGCGCCAGATTGTAATGAGCCTCGGCAGACTTCGGATCGGCCTTGGCCGCCTCCATGAAATGTTTCATGGCCACATCCCAATGCCCCTGACCGTAGTGTTCAATGCCTTCACCATTGTGCGATTCCGCCTTGGACCCGGTCACGGTTTTCAGAGGTGATGCCCCCTTGCCCATGTCAGCCCAAACCGTTCCTGCTAGCAACACCAGACCGATTGCCAGTATAGCCACACTTGATTGCCTGTTCATCACGACCTCCTTTGTGAGTTGTCCCTGGAAACCAGTTCTGTTTCACTCTCGTAGCCTCTACGGATACCTGTTCAGATTAGATGCCCACCTGGAACATTTCCCCTTCTCGGTTATCCTGGGAATGACTCTAGGGAATGACGCGCCGATTCTTCCCAAGCCGGATGACTCGGCGTTCACCTCTGCCTTAGCTCCGCCTCCAGAGATGGCTGTTCTGGCAGAGGACGGGCAAGTGGCATGCATCTTTTTGCCTGATACATTCGTAAGATGGTATGATGCGCGCCTCGCTCCGCTTGTCAGGCCAGAACCTCGATAAATGGCGCGCATGGACGCTTTACCCAGACGGGCCCCATCACTCATTGATCCTGATCTTCTCGCCCGCGTTGGAAGAGGGGATCACCAGGCGTTCGGCGAGCTCTACCATCGAAGCAATTCGCTGCTGTTCACGCTCGCGCTGCGGATTCTGAGCGACCGTGATGAGGCAGCCGACCTGCTGCAAGAGGTCTATCTCGAAGTCTGGCGCAAGGTCATCCGTTACGATGCCGGACGCGG
>JAHWYE010000279.1 GCA_020028195.1 Nitrospirota bacterium | reverse complement strand
TCAGCCCAACGGCCTGAATAATTGATCAGCATCTGCCCCTGCTCATCAATCGGAATCAAGACAGTGCCGGTACGTCCATCCGGGAACCGGGCATCCTGAAGAGTCACGGCTTCACCGACATCAATAGAGATCTGCTCAGGAGTGACCTTAAGGTAGGCAACGGCTATCGCGAGACCAAAAGCTGGAACGGCTCGGTCACCGAGCGTGACATAGAGGGGCACCCGACGGACGACGCCATCTTCGTCGGCGATGGCCAGAGTATGGCCAATGCCCATTGCATGCCGGGCTAACCTCGCCGGGGAGCTGGTGGTTGCCACGGCCTTCGGTAGCCGTCTGGCCTGGTCTTCATTCACCATAGGCCAAGTCGGGTGGCCCACGTCTTGCCCAGTTGGCATTCCCTCGCCCGACTGGGCACTCCCGGCAAGTCGCACGGAGAAAGAATAGATCACCCTTCCAACTGACTTGGTGGCTTCGATCAACATGGCGTCACTTGCCGCTCCGCCTCGACCTGGAGGACTCGGAGTTTCAATCGGAACATCAAGGCTGACAATTGCTGCCCCCGCACGTCCGAGGGCTGTCATGACTCGCGCGAATAGTGCATGGTCCCAAGTCCCGGTTCCAAACCGGGCTTCACTCGCCTGGTCGCGCGTAATCACGACCAGCGATGGGCTCACGGGAGCCGGCTGTCGGAGGCGAAGCCATGTATCGTAAGGGCTCCACTCAAAAGCCGACAGGGAGCTACCGCCCAAGAGCCAACAACCCCAAGCCAGCAGGGTCGCTAAAATGCCGATCAGGCTGGCCTGCGCGACTCCAGACCGCGCAACGGCCTTGAAGATCGCCGCGTCAGACAGCTTGCTGGCGAGGTTTCTCAAGTCGGTGGACGTCATGGAGGCTCGATCGCGTCGTGGTCAACGATGATCAGACAATGGCATGCCGCTCAATGTTGGGTGGATATTTCTCGCAATAGCCGTGCGGCATCCTCATGACGATTGTCCTTGAGCAGGCCTCTCGCCTTGTTGAGGTCCCGGGGAACGCCGAGGCCTCGCGCGTAGATTCGCGCCAACGCGACTCGAGGACGAGGGAGTCCCTCAGCAGCGCTCGTGATGAAGTAGGCAAGGATCCGTTTGTCATGGGCCGTCAACTGGTCATCGACCCCATGCTCATAGAGAGTCTCAAGCAGGCTCTGGGCCGGGTCGCTCAGGGCAGAGGCCTCGCGAATCAAGACAGGGACTGCTTCCCCGACCCTCCCCTGCCGAAGAAGGCTGGCTCCCGCGCTTTCTTCGCCGGACGCTCTGCTGAGGTCCGGGAATTCCTGCCAGATCCCGTTGCGGTAGTCCTGAAACGCCTGTAAGGTGGCCCGCGCCTCGTCACTCGATGGTCTTCCGTTGTGGAGGGCGATCTGGCGCAGTTGCGCCAGGGCTTGGCTTGCCTGGGTCATCCCTTGTTCAGCAGCGCGATCCCACCATGTGATCGCGACGGCAAGGTCCCGGTCTACACCAAGGCCGGATGCATAGGCGTTTCCAAGAAAATATTGAGCCTTGGGCAGTCCTGCGCCAGCGGCGGTGAGGAACTCTTGGACCGCATCATCCTCTTGGTTCGTGAGTTTGAGCATCAACCCCATGTTGTAATGGGCATCGGCATAGTCAGGTTTTATTCGGAGTGCTGCCCGATAGGCTTCAACAGCACCAGTGATGTCGCCCAAGGTGTAGCGCACGACCGCCAGATTGTAGTAGGCCTGAACCGAATTCGGTCGCAATTTAAGCGCCGTCTGCAGCTCCGTGTGCGCAGCCTTCCATTCATGCTTCACCATGAAGGTGGTGGCAAGGTTCACATGAACCTGCGCCAGGTCCGGCTGAAGCCGGAGAACCGCACGATACTCCTCGATCGCGCCATCCACATCGCCTATCAGGTAGAGGGTCAGTCCCAGACTGGAGCGAGCTTCAACGAAGTTTGGCTGAAGGCGAAGCGCTTCGCGGAATTCAGCAATCGCGGCGGGAAAGTCACTTGCGGTGGAGAGCGCCACTCCCAGCGTGAAATGTGCACCGGCTCGATCCGGGTCGTCACCAGGGGCTTCGCGCGGTTTCTCAGTTACCGGATTGTCCTGTGGCATAGGAACAGGGTGCGGCGGTGCTTGATCCTGGGGGGAAGGACTCGACTGAGGTTCTGTGGCCACAGGGTCAGACGCAGTGCCATCGGGCGAAACGGCTGAGGCTTGATGAAGCGGAATCGGGATGATTGCCAGGAAGACAAGCAGAAGCACGACCAACTTGATTCTGTTCATTCGGCTCCTGTTACCTTCCAGCAAGTCTGAGGGAGTTAGAGAATATTATACCATTCGCATCCCAAGACTGAGAGGCCGTCGAAATTGCGCTATTGAACATTGGTCTATGGAAGCAGTATCCTAGTCTTGACCACTTGTCTGACACCAATTCGGTTTTCACCAGGTCTTAAAGAAAGGAGAGAACCATGGCAGTACGATTGGGCGATGAAGCGCCGAATTTCACGGCCGAAACCACGGAGGGCACCGTCAACTTCCACGAATGGCTGGGCGGTGGATGGGGTATCCTTTTCTCACATCCCAAGGACTTTACACCGGTCTGCACGACCGAGCTGGGTGCAATGGCCAAGATCACGAACGAGTTTAAGAAGCGCGGAGTGAAAGTGCTGGCCATTAGCGTGGATCCTCTGGACTCTCACAAGGGATGGATCAAGGACATTAACGAGACCCAAAACGCAGACGTGAATTTCCCCATGATCGCTGATCCGGAGAAAAAGGTTGCGATGCTCTACGACATGATCCACCCGAACGCGCTGGACAACATGACGGTTCGGTCCGTGTTTGTCATAGGGCCGGATAAGAAGATCAAACTCATGATCACTTATCCAGCCTCCTGCGGCCGGAACTTCGATGAGCTGCTGCGGGTCGTCGATTCTCTGCAGCTCACGGCGAAGTTCAAGGTGGCGACTCCGGTAAACTGGAAGGATGGTCAAGACTGTATCATCACCCCGGCTGTGACCGACGCTGAGGCCAAGACACTCTTCCCCAAGGGCTTCCGAGCGGTCAAACCCTACCTGCGCTATACGCCGCAGCCGAACAAATAAGAGCATCAGTCCCTAGCGCAGGGAGAAGTAGGAAAGTGAAAAGAGGAGCCGTCGTTGGGCGGCTCCTCTTTTCTGGTTTTCCTTCTCATCTATCCTGCCTGAGCGCCTCGAGCCACCAGGTCCATGAGCGTCTTGCAGGCTGCGACCACATCAGCACCGGGCTGAGTGATCCCGCTGCCGAGGATGATGATCACGTCATGTCCGTAGAAAGCACACATCTCGCTCATTCGCTCTGCATTCATCCGGCCGGCCGCGGTGGGGAAGATAGGTTTT
>JAHWYE010000278.1 GCA_020028195.1 Nitrospirota bacterium | reverse complement strand
GCGGTCCGCGAGTCGGCCATCGCCATGGGCATGACCGGGCGCCAACTCCTCTGGCTGGTGGAACTGCCACTCGCAGCAAGGACGATTCTTGCCGGTGTGCGGGTCGCCACTGTGATCACAATCGGGACCGCCACAATCGCGGCGGCCATCGGCGGTGGCGGCTTGGGTGTGTTTATCTTTCGGGGGCTGGCCTCCGTGGATACGAACCAGATCTTGGCCGGGGCGGTCCCGGCCGCGCTGATCGCCTTGGCGGCGGACAAAGGATTGTCATGGGTCGAGCAAAAGTTCTGGCGTGGGTGAGCTTGGCCGGCGCCCTGGCCGCAGCAACGGTGATAGCCGCTGGCTGGGCCACCGGTTGTTCCGGAGAACGCCCGATCACGGTGGGGTCAAAGAACTTCACCGAGCAGGTAATTCTGGGCGAGATCGTGGCCCAACACCTGGAACAACGCCTGGATCATAAGGTGGTGCGGAAACTCTTTCTCGGCGGAACCCTACTGGCCCACCAGGCCTTAGTGAATGGAGACATTGACCTCTATCCGGAATATAGCGGGACCGCGCTGACCTCAGTCTTGAAGTTACCGCCCTCCTCCGACCCAGCCGCTGTGTTCAACACAGTGAAAGCCGAGTATCTGGCGCGCTTTCACCTGCAATGGCTGGACCCCTTGGGATTCAACAATACCTTTGCGATGGTGATTCGCGGGGAAGATGCGCGTCGCAAGGGAGTTCAAACCTTGAGTGATGCCGCCAAGCACAAGGCCGGGTGGAAACTCGGCGTGGGCTACGAATTCCAGCAGCGGCCGGATGGGCTGGAGGGGTTGGTGAAAGTCTACGGCCTGCCTCTGACCGGATCAGCCATGATCATGGACCTGGGCTTGTTGTATAAAGCGCTCGACCAGAAACAGGTGGACATAGTCGCCGCCAATGCGACCGATGGACAACTCTCAGCTTTAGACGTGATCGTTCTCCGCGACGACAAAGCCTATTTCCCGCCCTACCAGGCAGCTCTGATTGTGCGGTCAGAGACGCTGAAGGCTCATCCGCTCCTGGCGCAAACGCTCAACGAACTTGCGGGAAAGTTCTCGGATGAAACGATGCGGAAGCTGAACTATCAGGTGGACGGCGAACATCGTTCCGTGCGCGAAGTCGCCCAAACCTTTCTCCAAGGCAGCAAGCTCGTCCCCTAATTATGATGCACTGGATCGGCTTGTGGACAAGATTTACTAGAGGTGAGAGAGCGCCCGTTTGTAGGACTGCTCCAAGTCTTTCATCATCGCGAGGAACTCGGCTTTCAGATTGCCACGGGCTGCGGCGCTCGCTGGCTTGCGCTCCTGCAGTTTCTGGCCAGCATCGACCTTTTTCTTCTCAAACTCGTCATTTTTTGTGTACCTCGGCCCGTACTTCTGCTGAGGTGGCATTCGCCTTCTCCTTGAGCCGTGGAAGGGGTGTCCGAGAGGCGCGGAAGCGGAGGACCGCATGTCCCCTAATCCCTTACCTGTTGCCAGCTGCTGAACTGCTCTCCCCCACTCGTCGTATCAGCACCTGGCCCTCGCGCTGGATTACCTCGTAGGTTTGGTTAGGCGAGACGAGTATTCGCTCGGTGCGCAAGCGGACCGTGAGTCCCCGGTTTGTATAGCCGACCGCGTGTTGCCGGAGATGGTTCACGATCCCTTGCGCAATCGCGTTCCTCGGCAACGCCACGCGCTCACCGCTCGAGAACCCCGCTGCGATGATGCGACGATACCCTAAGAGTTCATGGTCCAACTGGAGATATTCGAAGCCGACCTCCCCTCGGGCAAGCGGAATCAGTTGCTCTCCGATACGGGCCACACCCTGGAACGTGGTAAAGCGAGCCAACTGGGTTTCGGAGATCGGCCTCGCGGCGTCAGCGAAGAACAGCGCTATGGCCATCGCCCCGATCGCGGCGAGCGCCATCAGCGCATCCCCAACACGGGTGAGCATGCCTCGTGGGTCCAGGCGCAGCATGCGCCCTCCGAACCAGCCGACCTCTGCCCAGGCCATGAGCGCGAACCCGATAAACAGTCGATGTAACTCCCCTTGTGGGGCAAGCGCCCCGACGGCCGTGGTGACCCAGATCGACAGCAGCAGAAACCCGGCGCTTCCGAGCAAATGTCCGGCCCACTTCAGGCGCCTGGCCCATGTGCCTCTGCGCCTTGTGGGCAACGCTGCCCAGCGCCTCAGCGCCCATGGAATGTCGAGCTCCCCGTCGCAATGACCACACAGGCGGCCTGTGACTATGGTCAATTTTCCGCAAGAGCGGCAGGTCATGACCCAATGCTGTTCGAGGCTTCTGCGCGCGGCCGCATACTCCATCAGGACCCGATACGCCGGTATCAGCACGGCGCAGGCCACAAGGATCAGGCCGCTCCAGTAGATCACCGCAGCCGCTTGCGAGAGAAACGGCCCCAGGCTTTGCTCGATACTTTGGAAGAGCAAGCGCAGCATCAGACTGATCTGTGATCAACGAGTGAGTTGCCGGAGCTTCGCAGGGGGAGGATTCCTTTAGTGACCGCGACCCAATTCGAGGTTCGCGGTGAATCGGCGGAGTCGTTCCCGCTCGGTGGGCCGCAGTTGGGTGAATTCAAGGCCGAACGTGCGTCCGCGCACCCACCGAACTTTGGCCTGTTCAACTTTCATCGGCCAATTATGATCTGGCATGAAGACGTGGAGCTCCAGATCGGTCCCTGGTCGTACCTCTGTGTCACATTCGACCTTGCAGCCTGTTTTGGAAATATCGGTGACGGTCCCTTCTCCTTCGAGGGTGCCTCCTGAGAAAAAAATCCGGAATCGGAGTCCAAAGCGTTGGGCCTTGCGTGGTTTCATGTCGTCATGAGTTCCCCGGGAATCAGGCCCTAGCTTTTGGGGACGATGATGATCCGCGCTTTCTGAAACGCGACTGCGCCGTCTAGGATCACGAACAGCGCAATGAGCAGGAGCAGGGTTCCACCTGCGAACCATCCTATGGATCCCAATTTCCACGTCTGATCCATCAAGCCCGCCAGGAAGCCGAGCAACCCACAGAGCAAGCCGAGTGCAGCGGCGACGCGGGCGATGGTAGTCCGCTTAACACCAGGTCCCATAGTTCACCTCCCTCATTTATCCGCTGGGACGTCGATTGGTCAACGTTTTTCGACTAACAGCCAGCTCTGAACGTCTGCCTCCTCGAGAAGTTGGTATCCCTCCTCGTCTACATAGAGCCAGCAGTCCGGCCACTCTGTCCTGCGGACCTTCGCCTCCAAGGGGCTGTAGCCCTGGTCGGTTTTCACACGATAGACCGGCGTCGTGAGCTGGGCCCACAGTTTCGACAGCTCAACCTGCCTTTCCCAGACGCCCAGTTGTTCCAGTTCCTCACGATCCATAGAC
>JAHWYE010000277.1 GCA_020028195.1 Nitrospirota bacterium | reverse complement strand
CCTGCCCATACGTGACAGGCCCATGACAATCAGGATCAGGCCGGCGCAGATACTGGCCAGAATCATAAAGGCTGTGCCGAAGTCGTGAATCATCAAGGCAATGACGGGGATGAACGCCGCAGTGGGCCCGTACACTTGATACTTGGAGCCGCCAAAGAGCGCACCGATCAGACCTGCAATGGCGCCCCCGACGATTCCTTGCTCGGGTCGGAGGCCTGACGCCATGGCGAATCCCATGGCAAGTGGAATCGCGACCATCCCGACGATGAGGCCCGCCATCAGGTCACGAAACACGTTCAGCCTCGGATTCCCCCTCTTAAGATCTTCATATCGCTCATCGAAAGGGTTCAGATAGAAGGCGAGTCTCTCTGAAAGAGTGGTTTCTTTTCGTTCAAAGGGGTGCTGAACATGGTTCTGCATTATGTTTCCTCTCTCCTGTTCGACTCTGGACTCAGCTTCATTCCTGACGGGTGCCCGGTTTGGGAAAGCGACAGAGAGGATCGATTCACCACGGAGAAGGTGGAATGGCGAAGCGATTGATTCGAGGGAAAGCCATCATCAGCTTCCACTAAATCAGAGACAATCCGTTCTGACAAATATAGCATAGGGCTAACAATTTGAAAATCCGACCGCTTTTGACGCAGACCCACGAAACCGCCATACTACAGGAATTCTACACCGCTGCAGCGACTCTCCTCGACCTAATGCAGTGTACGGCGTCCCAGCCGAACTGAGGCAAGCACATCATGATGAGATGCTTGTCCTGACCGAAAGCGAGAAGATGAAATAAGACGCGATGTCTGACACCAAGCCGTTTGAGTTGAAAGGCGCGGATGGGAAGCTGATCCGTGGGGACCGCCTCGATGGGGAGGGACGGCAGATCCTCTTTCTCTCCGGCTTTCTCTCCAAGCGCTGGGGCAACAAGAGCCGCGCGCTCGCGCAATGGTGTGGGGAGCGGACCTGGGGCTTTTGCTGTTTTGATTTTCGTGGCAACGGGGATTCGGAGGGGGATTTTAAAAACTACACGCTGTGTAATTGGCTCGAAGATGCCTGGGCTGTGGTCAGGATGCTGGATCAGGGCCCGCCATTAACCATTGTTGGCTCCTCCTTGGGTGGTTGGCTGGCCTGGCTGGTGGCTCAGGAGACCCATGTGGTGAAGGACCTACTGCTCATCGCGCCAGCCTTCAATATGATGGGCGAGCGGGCCCGACAGGTTTCGCCGGAACGGAGGCAGGCCTGGTATCACAGAGGCTGGATGCCCTACGATGACGACGAGCTGCATCGCAACTACCCGCTCTCGTGGAAATGGGTGGAGGAGAGCGAGGAGTTGTGGAAGAGGCGGCAGGCGCCTCCGAGACGGGTCAAAACCACAGTTCTCCATGGTCTTCAGGACACGGTGATTCCACCGGCCTGGAGCTGGCGGTTCGCCGAGCAGGTCCTGTCCCAGGACCCCCACTTCCCTCTTGAACTGGTGTTCAAAATCGGCGACCATCGCCTCAGCGATCCCCAGGCTCTTGAGACTTTCCGACGGCTGGTTGTCGGAGAGGTCTGATGTCTCATGACGGTTCAGCTCCATCGCACAAGACGTCCGCGCTCAAGACATGGCTCGACGAGGCGGTTGCACACCACCAAGCGGGCCGCTTACAGCAAGCGGAACAACTCTACCGACAAATCCTCGCCGCTGATCCGGACCAGGCTGATGCGTGGCACTACCTTGGCCTCCTTGCCTATCGGGCCGGACAACTGGACAAGGCCATCGAATTGCTCTCGATGGCGATCCAGAAGGTCGCGAAGAATGCGCTCTACCATTTCAATCTGGGCGTGGTGTTTCAGAAGGGAGGCCGGTTAGGCGAAGCGGTGGAATCCTACCGAAGAGCCTTGACTATCAGCCCGGGCCACGTGGAAGCCCACAGCAACCTGGGCAATGCCCTCAAGGAGCAGGGGAAATTAGACCAAGCGATCGCCTCTTATCAAAAGGCTCTGAGCCTCAACCCCAACTACGTGGAGGCGCACAATAATCTTGGCGTGGCGCTCAAGGAGCGGGGCAGGGTGGACGAAGCCGTCGCCTCTTATGAGCGAGCCCTGCGCCTCAAGCCGAATCATGTGGAGGCTCATTGTAATTTGGGCATTGCACTCAAGGAGCAGAGCAAGCTAGAAGCAGCCACCGCTTCCTTTGAGAAGGCCCTGAGCCTGAAACCTGACTATGCGAAGGCCCATCATAATCTGGGGCTCGCCTTCTTGTGGCAACAACAGCTCGACCGCGCGTTGACCTCGTTACGACAGTCAGCCGATCTGCAGCACAATCATGGCCGCCCCGTTAACGAGGCCTCCATCCATAAATCGAGAATCAAACACGACGCGGAGCAAATTCAGTATCTCCTGGATCGCGGAGTGCTGGCTCGAGACCGGGTCACCTATTCAGATTCCCTGAAGCGTCTCCGGCAGCGATGCACTCAGGAGGCTCGGTCATCAACGCGATTCACCATTGACAACGCCGCGCTTCAACAGATCGCGCCCTCCTTCAACCGGATTCTCCATTATGCGGAAAGTCCTGCCCTGCCGCAGGGGGCCCTGAACCAACATCTCGATGTGGAAACCATCGAGGCCAGATATCACGCAAGCAGACCTGAAATCATGCACATTGATGATCTGCTCAACGAGGAGGCGTTACAATCCCTGCGCCTTTTCTGTCTGGAATCGACCATCTGGAAGAAGGACTATGAGAACGGCTATATCGGCGCCTTCCTGGCGGAGGGCTTCTCTTCTCCACTGCTCTTGCAGATCGCCGAGGAATTGCGGGTGCGTTTTCCTGGAATTTTCAAACAGCATCTGCTGACTCAGGCGTGGGCGTTCAAATATGACAGCGAACTGACTGGACTGAACATCCACGCGGATGCGGCTGCTGTCAATGTCAATTTCTGGATCACCCCCGATGACGCAAATTTGGATCCCTCGCGGGGCGGTCTCGTGGTCTGGGATAAGGAAGCGCCGCAGGAGTGGGATTTCAAGGAATACAACAACAAAAGAAACGAGCCGATGATCCGGGAGTTTTTAAGGAGCAGGGGAGCGAACGCAGTGGCGATCCCTTACAAACAGAACCGGGCGGTCGTCTTTAATTCAGACCTGTTTCATGAAACGGACCGCCTGGCCTTCAAAGATGAGTATGCAAGCCGCCGAATTAACGTCACACTCCTGTACGGCTACAGATTTGCCTCGTGATCCGACCGCAACGGCGTTTCATGCGGCAGCGGCTTGCGGGGCATCGCATGTGGCGCCGCTTCCGACCGCAGCAAGACCCTGATTGCGAGAGATCGTCGTATCCACAATCAGGCCGCAGTTCACACACCGCCAGGCAAACTCTTCTTCAGGAGAAAAGTCCGGAACCCATTCCTCT
>JAHWYE010000276.1 GCA_020028195.1 Nitrospirota bacterium | reverse complement strand
CGGAACCCTTCTTGTTTGGGGTCTGTGTGCATGTTAGGATGCCCGCCCGATGGAGCCGCATTTTTCTCATGAGGTTCTGTGGAGCCTGTTCGTCCTCTCAATCGTCGGCTTCATTGGTAGCCTGATCGTCATTCCGTTCATCCTAGTCAGACTTCCTCCTCAGTACTTCGATGTGCGGTACCCGCGGACTTGGATGAAAGAGCATCATCCGGTGCTCCGATGGATCGGACTGATTCTGAAGAATGTCGTGGGGGTCGTATTTTTTTTGGCCGGTGTGGCGATGCTGTTCCTCCCTGGCCAGGGCCTCCTGACGATGCTGATCGGCCTTTCCCTGGTGGACTTCCCTGGCAAGCGCCGTCTGGAGAGCAAGCTCATCGGCCAAGCCACGGTGCTGAGGACGATCAATGCTCTGCGGCACAAATTCGGCCAACCGCCGCTAACGGTGGCGGGCGATCCATAAAAACAGGACTGAGCCATGAGGACTGAGGGCCGAGCTTTGGATGAGATGTTTACTCAGTCCTCAGTCCTCATTACTCAGCACTAGCTTGCCGCTATGCCTCGTCCCCAGCAGTCTTCCCGCCCCACTCTTTATTTGATTGACGGCAGCGCCTATATCTACCGGGCCTTTTTTGCGCTGCCTGCCCTGTCGAACTCCAAAGGCATGCAGACAAATGCGATCTACGGGTTCACGACGATGCTCATGAAGGTCCTGCGCGAGCATCGGCCGGACTGCCTGGCGGTGGCCTTTGACGAAAAAGGTCCGACCCTCCGCCATGAAGAGTTCAAGGAATACAAGGCACATCGGCCGCCCATGCCGGAGGGCATGCAGGCGCAGGTCCCCTACATCCATCGGGTGGTCGAAGCCTTTGGGCTGCCGGTCGTCCGCGCACCAGGCTATGAAGCGGACGACCTGATCGGGACACTGGCCCGCAAGGCGGAAGCAGCAGGGTTCGACGTCGTCATCGTGACCGGCGACAAGGATATGTTCCAGCTCCTGACCCAGGCGGTACGAATCTATGATCCGGTCAAGGACAAGTGGTTCGGCGAAGAAGAATGTCGCGAGCGGTTCGGCGTGGAGCCGGCGAGGGTGGTCGAGGTCATGGGCCTGATGGGCGATGCCACGGACAATATCCCCGGGGTGAAAGGCATCGGTGAGAAGACGGCCATCAAGCTGATCGGGGAGTTCGGCACGATCGAAGAGTTGTTGCGACGAATTGACGAAGTGAAGGCCCCCAAGACCAGATCGTTGCTCATCGAACAAGCGGAGAACGCCCGCCTCAGCCGCAAGCTGGCCACCATCCAGATGGAAAGTCCGGTGCAGTTTAATCCTGACCAGTTCCGGGTCTCGCCGCCTGATCCGGAGGCGCTTGTGCCGCTGCTGAAGGAGTTGGAGTTTTCAACGCTGCTGAAAACGCTGCTGCCGGCATCGACGGAGGAGCAGGCCATCGGAGTTGATGCGGAGACGATACGGGACGAGACGGGAGCGAGGGGGTTTGCCGACCAGGCAACGCGGCAAGGGCTGCTTGCGATCCAGTGCCTGTTGGGTGAGGCAACCGGGGTCAACGCAACGTTGCAGGGGCTGGCTTTGAGCACCTCGAATGGCCAGACGGTTTTGGGGGTAGTGGATGGCCGAACACTCCTCAAGCCGCTGCAGGAGTTGCTGCGCAACCAAGCACTCATCAAAGCAGCACACGATCTGAAACCGGTCTGGCTGGCCATGCAGCGTGCTGGACTTGAGTTTGCCGGCCCAGGCTTCGACACGATGATAGCCGCCTATTTGCTCAACCCGAACCGGCGCGGCCATGGCTTGGAGTCCGTTGCGTTCGAGGTCCTGGGCTATCGGCTGGGAGCGTATCAGGCTGCTGGATCGATGAAGCCTCCGAAGGACCTGTTCGAGGAGGCCGATCCTAGTCGGTTCAAACAGGCGGCGGAAGCAGCCGCAGTCGTCGTCAAGCTCGTACCGGTGCTGAAAGAGCGGCTGGAAGAACAGGGAAGCCTGAGGCTGTTCGAGGAAGTCGAGATGCCGCTGGTCCCGGTGCTGGCCGAGATCGAACGGAACGGCTTTGCTCTGGACGTGAGAGTGCTGGAGGCGATGAGCAAGGAACTGGAGCGGGAGCTGGACCGGATGATGGAAACGATCGGAAGGTTGGCTGGTGGGGAGTTCAACATCAACTCTCCGAAACAACTGGCCACCGTGCTCTTTGACAAGCTCGGCCTGAAGCCCATCCGGAAGACCAAGACCGGCTATTCCACCGATGAAGACACGCTGACCCAGTTGGCGAGCCAGCATGATCTGCCGGCCCAGATCCTCAATTACCGGACTCTGAGCAAGCTCAAGTCCACCTATGTGGATGCGCTGCCCGAACTGGTCAATCCAGAGACAGGTCGGCTGCACACGTCGCTGAACCAGACGGTCGCGGCGACGGGCCGCTTATCGTCGGCCGATCCGAACTTGCAGAACATTCCAGTCAAAGGTGAATACGGGCTGCGGATTCGTGAGGCCTTCGTCGCGGCCCCAGGCCATACGCTGCTCTGCGCCGACTACAGCCAGATCGAGCCGCGCATCCTGGCGCATCTCTCGCAGGACGAGCGGCTGCTCAGGGTCTTTGAACGGGGCGAGGACATCCACACGGCCACGGCGGTCGAGATTTTCAAGTTGTCGCCGGAGCTGATCACGAAAGAAATGCGGCGGGCGGCCAAGACCGTGGTCTTCGGCATCGTCTATGGCATCAGCCCGTTCGGGCTCTCCCAGAACATCGGCGTCTCGCAGCAGGAAGCCAAGAAGTACATCGATGCCTACTTTGAACGGTACGCGGGGGTCAGGGCCTTGATGGATCGGACGATTGCCGAGGCCAAGGAGAAGGGGTACACAACGACGATCCTGGGCCGCCGCCGTCCGATCCCGGAACTGCAAAGCTCCGACCCCACGCAGCGCGGCTTTGGCGAGCGGATGGCGGTCAACAGCCCGATCCAGGGATCAGCGGCGGACCTGATCAAGGTGGCAATGATCAACGTGAGCAAGCGGCTGCGTGCTGAGCTGCCGAACACAAAGATGATCCTCCAGGTCCATGACGAGCTGATCTTCGAGACGCCGGAGAAAGATGTGGAGAAAGCCAAGCAACTCGTGAAGTCAGAGATGGAAGCGACAGGTAAGAAGCTCGGGTTGTCGGTGCCGCTGAAGGTGGATTTGGGCGTTGGCCGCAATTGGCGCGAAGCACATCCGTAGGATACTAAAAAAGGTCCCCAACTTCGTTCTCAGTTACGCGTCTCCCTGCGACGTATAGAAAAGCGTACGCCTCAGTCGCCGCGGTCCCTGCGGCCTTGTTGGCTGACCATTTTGACCATCCTAGAAGGGTGGGATCAAGTCGGCAGGAGGTTTAACATGTCGAGGAAAGCTGAATTGTT
>JAHWYE010000275.1 GCA_020028195.1 Nitrospirota bacterium | reverse complement strand
TCGAGAACCGCGGTAAGGCCAGCACGGAACGGCGACTCACCTTGGATCAGGTCACTCGCGTCTCCACCGACAAGGTGTTAGAAAATGTCGGGATCCTGGACACCTGGTTCGACCGACGAACCGGTCAACACTACGCCCTGGCCGGGATGAACCGGGCTCAGTCCGAAGCCGCCCTGCTGGAACGGATCGCGGAGCTGGACCGCATGGTTGAAACCGAGATCAGAGAATCCCGGGAGACCCAGGATAAACTGACCCGGGTCAGAAACATCAAACGCGCGGCCAAAAATCTCGTCCTACGTGAAGTCTATAATGCCGATCTGCGTGTGATCCGACCGAGCGGGCAGGGCGTCGCCCCGACGTACCGGGTGGCGGAATTGACGGCCGAGCTCGAACAGTTCCTGGCGACGAATCTCGTCATAGGGGTTCAGGTCACGGGGGAGCAGGCGGAAACCGTCCGTCGTTCGGTCATGGAAGGGTTGATCAGGGAGGGGTTGCCTGTGACAGGCCGTCTGGTCGGGGCGCAGTCTCCACCGAGCGGAGAGGATTTGGGGCTCGCGCCGGAACTGTTGGTCAAGGGAACCGTTCGGTTGTGGAATGTGGATGTCCGTGACCCGCAGTTCAAGTATGCCCGCTGGTGCAGCGATTTCGTGATTGTGGAGATTGGCACACAGCGAGTCGTCGGCGCGGTCTCAAAAGCGGGGAGGGAAGGGCACCTGTCCGAGCGCGAGGCCATGACAAAAGCGATGCGGGTCATGCAGCGGGAGCTGGCTTCAGATCTCGCTAAGACCCTCGCCGGCTATATATATGGAGAGACGGATCAGCCGCCCGGCGTGATGCCTCCGGCAGCCTGCCCGCGCGAGGAGGGACAGCCGGGTCAACGTTCCCCAGGTATGGGACCTTTGTGAGGGTCGTGAAATGTCCAAGATGACCAAAGCGAAACGACGAGGAACGTCACGCCGGCGCCGAGCCGGAAAGTCGGGCAAACGGAGTGGAAGCCGCCGCAGGACGTCCAGCCGGCTGGCCAAGGCTCGCATCCTTGATCGGATCCGACAGGATACGCAGGAAGTGAATACTGGGAGTCTTGTGAACACACTGCGAAAGCAGGGGTATGAGGAACTCCCGCTCGAGGAGATCCAGGATCGTCTTACCAAGCTCCGCACGACCCTTTCTGCATTGATACTCACCGAGAGAGGTTGACGCATGCCGTTTTATTACTTTGATTCGACCGCGTTGGTGAAGCGATACAGCCGGGAACGTGGAACCAGCCTCGTTAATAAGTTACTGGCGAAACGCGGAAAGACCGCGATCCTTCCCACTTCGGCGATCTCGGACTTGTACGCAGTCCTGGCCGTCAAGGCCCTGCAAGGGGAATTAACCAGGGATGACTGGTATTCCGTCATCTTCAAGTTCGAAACAGAGTCTGCCCGTGGACTCTTTCACTATGTGGCGCCGACCAACCGCACCTTCGTCTCAACCAAGCAGTTGCTTCTCGATTACCCCTCTCTGCGATCGTCCCAGGCAACCCATCTGGCCCTCGCGCTGGAACTCAAACCGCTCAGGGTTTCCATCGTCAGCTCGGACAGACAGTTATTGGAACTGTGCCATCCATTCGGGATGACGCCGATCAATCCGGAAGACGCTTGAGCGAAATCATGGAGCGGGCCAGGCACGAGGGCTAGGTCAGCCGCACTGAAAGTCGGCGATCATACCTTCGACGGTCTTCACCCACTCTGCTGTGGTGGCTTGAAGATGTGTCGACCGTTGGGCGAGGTTCAGATCGGTCGTCGCGGCACCCTGTTCGCTGAGCAGTCGCACGGAGTGGTTGAGGTATTGCTTGGCAAGCTGGATGGTGCTGCAGACCCCTGAGGATGCAGGCGGCTGTCCACCGGCTCGCTGGAAAAGGGCAAGCGCCCGGTAAGCCTGTTCCTGTCCCCTGAACAGCGCTTCAGCTCCCTGGAAGAGAACGCTGGCTCTCGAATCGGGGTGACGTTTAGCCAACTGAGCGGCCATGAGCGCAGCTTTCCCGCTGCTCATAGCTGCCCCCTCCGCATCGCCGTTCGCGATCGCTTCCTCAGCTCGGCCCTGGAGTCGCTCCATCTCGGCCTCATCCCCAACAGTCTGGGCAGGCACCCAGGCACTTGCCATCCCGACGACGGCTCCTGCCAAGACGCCAATGAGACCCGCCCGTAAGGCACCAGCCAGATTCTGCTCCTTCACGCACTTCAGGAGGCTACTGGATGTACTCCCAGGTGTCGATTTGTTTCATGCTCCAGTTCAGCGCTTCCTTGAGTTTTAAGATCTGGGGATCGGCATCCGGGCCACGCACGTTCTGCAAGGATTTATAGATTTGGTAGAGCGGCTCATAGGCCCGCCGATCAGGCAGTTTGCCTAGAGCCCAGACGACCTCGGTCTTGAGGGCAAGGTCATCAGTTTTGAGCGCCTCAAGCAGCGGGGGAATGATGGACGGGTCCCCGTGAAGCGCGCCGACGATCCCCAGCCCTTTTGCGACTTCAGGCCTGAGCTCCTTAGGGCCTGTCTGCATCACCTCGATCATCACCGGGATACTCTCCTTCTGGCCGATATTCCCTAAGGCAACCGCTGCTGCCTTGGCGACGGCCAGATCGGGGTCCTTGAGCCCAGTCAATAATCGCGGGACGGCCTTGGCGGAGAATAGGTAGCCAAGCATGGAGATGATTCTCACCTTGCGTGCCTGGGTCGTGGAGGGATCGTCAAGAATCTTGAGCAGCCGGTCTTCCTGTCCCCATTCGGCAGTGATGAAAACAGGGAAATCGTACTCCTCCAGTCGGTCCTTCAGCTTCGCCATGGCATAGGCTCCCGGATCGGGAGCTTTGGAGGCCTCGGCCGCTTGGATCGAATCCTGGAACTCGGTGCGAACTTCCTTCCGCCAGCTCATCTTTTTCCCATCGAGCAGATACGTGAGTTGACAGGCCGGGCCCTTCCAGACGCGCGATGGCGAATCCGGCATATCCGCGTCGCTCCCCATCGTCGTCGTACCTTCCCAGACCTTCCGTTGCTCGCATTTCACTTTGAACACCAGGTCATGCGGCTGAGTCGGGTCCGTCACCGCCGTGTAGCCCACTTCCTTCATGCGTCTGGTTACCACCTCAGTCAGGGGACTAGGGTCAGGCGAGCCGTGATCAGTGATGGCGATCACCTCCACGAGCACACGTTCAGCCTTCTCCAACAACTCCTTCTGCTGGGACGTGAGGAGCTCTCGTCGGGCGGAACTCTCGGTGACGAGAAGGCTGATAAGCAGAATCAATGGCAGATACATCGCGGTCTTCATCATGGCCTCCTGCGATGGTGCAGGGATTATCGGTGCATGATCTAGTACCAATGTACCCAAGTGCCGGTCCGATCGGCAAGGAGCAAGTTGAAGGTGGGCGAGGCA
>JAHWYE010000274.1 GCA_020028195.1 Nitrospirota bacterium | reverse complement strand
CCCGTCATCACAAACGAGACTGGAGAACTCTGGTTGCTCGTCGGCATTGATTCAGGGTTTGAATCGCTCACAGGCCCCTATTATCAACAGATTGCCGTGGAACTGACGCCGGCCACAGGCGACGCACTGCCTGCCGGAAGTTCGAAGTAGCGTACCTTCCATGAACTTTACGCCTCATCCGCTCCTCCCTCACGCGCATCTCATGACCGTCTTCCCGCGCTTTTGGCCTCGCGGCGATCTGCTTCGGGGAATTCCCACCGAAGCGAGACTCTTTACGGTTGCGCCGCAGACTCAGCTCCTCGGCTACTGCCATTGGCAGCGTGATCCGAAACAACAGGGCACGGCCGTTCTACTCCATGGGCTTGAAGGCTGCAGCGAGTCGCACTACATGCATGGAATCGCGCGAAAGGCCTGGCTAGCCGGATTTAATGTGATCCGACTCAACCAACGTAACTGCGGCGGAACCGAGCACCTCACGCCCACCCTCTATCACAGTGGCCTGAGCCAGGATATCAGAGCAGTCGTAGCCGAGCTGTCGGCCCACGACGGGCTGGGTGCTATCTGGGCCGCCGGTTATTCGATGGGCGGGAATCTGGTCTTGAAAATGGCGGGAGAAGTCCAGTCCGAGTCGCCAGCGCTACGGGGCGTCCTCGCCGTCTGCCCCAATATTGACCCGGCCGAATGCGTGTCGGCACTGGAGCGGCCGACGAACTGGGCCTATCAACGGTATTTCCTGAAACGCATGAAGGCGCGGTTGCAACGGAAGGCTGCGCTGTTTCCGGGTAAGTTTGATTGTTCGCGTCTAGCCAGGATCAGAACCCTGCGGGAGTTTGACGAGGTCTACACGGCCCCGGACGGCGGGTACAAGAGCGCGGATGACTATTACGATCAGGCCGGCGCCCGGCATGTGCTGGCCGCGATTCAGGTCCCGACCGTCATCATCACGGCCCAGGACGATCCCTTCATTCCCTATCACATGTTCGAGTGCACCGCCATCAAGACGAACCACTGGATCAGGCTGTGGGCTCCTTCACATGGCGGCCACTGCGGGTTCGTCCAACGCCCTCGGTCTGATGAAGACTTGTACTGGGCTGAAAACCGGCTGGTGGAATTGCTCGTCAATGCGAGCGATCCCGGCCAGGTCAGAGCCTAGCCGAACGGGAAATCGTCATGCTCGCCGGATGGTCGCTCTATAAATACGACGGGCAGTGGCACGAAGAGAGCTTCTCTGGGGCGAGTCTGTCAGACACATCGCTCGTGATCGAACTCGATCGAGATGGGGACACCGTGACGCTGACAACGGCCTCAAAGGATGGCGTCCGCTACACAGGCGATTACCGCTACCGTCAAGGGAGCAATTCCAACGGGGACGTGTGGCTCGAGCGATATCAGGGACCCGAAGGCTCGGTCTTCATTGGGGAATGGAAAGAGAGCGACAAGTCCCGGGGCGAGTGGATTATCAAGCTCACCCAGCCCGACTGAGCCATCCGGTGTTGAGCGTGAGCCGCCCCGTCTCAAGACGGCAGGTGCTGCTGGGATTCGCAGGGACTGCAGGGCTGTGGGTTGTGTCCCGTGCGTTCGGCGCGACGCTTCAAAACCTCTGCCTCCCCACTCCTTCCCAGACGGAAGGTCCCTACTACCCGCCCCACGCACAGATTGACGCGCTCCTCGACAAGGACAACGATCTGACGCAGGTGAAGGGAACACCCGGACGCGCTCAGGGTCAAGTGATTTACATTCTCGGCCAGGTCCAGGATGGCCACTGCCGTCCGATGGAAGGCGCGCTCGTCGAGATCTGGCAGGCTTCGGCGAACGGTCGCTACAACCATCCGAGGGACCGGTTCAATCCAGTGCCGCTTGACCCACACTTTCAGTATTGGGGGAAGACCCTCACGGAGCAAGAGGGGCGCTATTTGTTCAAAACGATCATGCCTGGGCGCTATCCAGCAGGTCCCGGATGGATACGCCCTTCCCACGTCCACTTCAAAGTTCACGGGCGGAATCGCAATGACCTCACGACCCAGATGTATTTCGCCGGGGACCCGTATCATCAAAGAGACTACATCCTCAACGACGTCCCTCCCGCTGAGCGGAAGCGAGTAATCGTGGAGCTGGAAGAGCCAACGCGTGAGTTTGAGCCTGGTTCCCACCTTTGCCGATTCGACTTGGTCTTGTAAAGTCGACCCCTACCCTACAGCCCTTCGAACCCTCGTCAGGCACAAGCCTTTGTTATAACTAAGTACATTGGGCTACATACTTTCGCAGGTCAGACACCCCCTTTTGTACTATATGATCCCTGCCCCTCGACTACCTAGGATAGACGCTCTTGGGCACAGCCTGTCAGGGGAAGGCGAGCACTGAGCGGGGCGATTCTGACTTTGCATTGCGGAGTCAATGAATTGGGTATGGTCATGTGCTGATCCGATCGTCGACCAGATTGCGAACAGAGACCAACAGCGTGCGACACTCAGCTTACGGAACGGATACATGGCCGGTGAGAACGGGTGCCATCGTCGGCGGGGTCGCTCTGTCCGTGATGGTTGGTGTGACGACGATTGGACCGCCTGCCTCGCTGGCCCTCGCCGGCCAGGGATCACCAGAGTCTCTTGCTGTGCCTCCCTCATCACCGCCCCCTCCACCTTCGAAGGAATCAACTCGCACACTTATTCACCGACCATCAGTTCCCCCTACTCCTGGAGAGCCCTCCGAATCGGTGGCTCCTTCAACATCGATTCGCCCGTCTCATCCACTAATCCGACGCCCGTCGGTGCCACTGAACCCTGCACCACTCTCTGAATCCACAAGAGCTGGCAGCACTGCGAGCGATTCGCGGACAACGATCAGACCAGGCAACGGTGCTGCCCCGCTCGCAGATCTGCCGTCTGAATTACCCACAGCCAAGCCCCTCGGGAAGACTTCTCAACCAACGGTCTCGATTGGTGGTGTCGCTGCTTCGACCGCAATCCCTTCACCCCAATTGCGGATTCCGTCGGGTTTCGTGAATCCCGGTCCTCTCCCAACAACAGGCAACTTGCTCACCGCGGCGCAACCCGGCACCACGCCAGGCTCCGCTAACCCTCCACGCAAACTCACCCAACGTCCAGAAGTGCAGGCCATTCTCTCCCCACCTCCACCTCCGCCTCCGCCGTCCTCCCCCACCATCGGTCTGAGTCCGGCCAGCCTGACGTTTAGCGGCGTCCAGGGCGGGGCGAACCCTTCGGCCCAGGCAGTGAGCGTGACCAATACAGGCGGCGGGACCCTGATCTGGAGCGCGGGCAGCAACGAGCCATGGCTGACCCTGACGGCCTCTGGATCGACCGCGCCCGGGACCCTCACGGCCAACGTAAACCTCGCGGGGCTCAGCGCCGGCACCTACAACGCGCTGATCACGGTCACGGCATCGGGCGCGACCAACACCCCAAAGACCATGCCGGTGACTTTA
>JAHWYE010000273.1 GCA_020028195.1 Nitrospirota bacterium | reverse complement strand
CCCAACCAAGGCCGAAGAACGGGTCTTGGACCTGAGGGCCGGCACCGACGTCACGCTCGAAGCGATGGTTGAGACGATTCGCAGTCTCCTGACCGAAGCAGGCATCACCACCCTGCGATGGGATCATCCACCGAGCGAGCCGACCAGGACCAGCACGCCGGAGGCCCTACCGCTGATCGAGCGACTCCAGAAACTCTATCCCGAGTCGCCCGACATCGCGGATCGCGGCGGTGAGCCTTGATGCGGGTCAGGGAATCACAGCGACGATGCGGACCGGTCCCCCCGTTCCTCCTTTGATCTTGATCGGCAGGGCAAAGACCGTGGCGCCTCGGGGAGGGAGTCGGTCCAGCGAGGCCACGTTCTCCAGCGCATAGACATCGGCGCCGTTGAGAATCTGGTGAGCCGGGAAATCCCTGGAGCGGCCGGGGTCAATGCTTGCCGTGTCAATGCCCACACCTCGAACCGCTCGCTTGGCGACCAGAAACTCAGCGGCTGCCCGGGAGATGAGGATCGTCGGCTGCGCTGCCGAGATAGCTCGTTTTATCCGGCCACCGCTGCCCCCACCCCGTCAGCATCAGGACCAGCGCTCCGTCTTCGATCCGTCCATGCCGTGATTCCCATCCCTGCAGATCGTCAACCGTCAGTTCGTAGTCTGGATTGGTCTGGCATTGCGGGCGCGCATCAATGACCACGGCCGGGCCGATCAATCGCTCAACCGGGACCTGGTCCAGTGTGCTCCGTCCACGGCCGAAATGGATGGGCGCATCCATGTGGGTGCCCCCATGCTCAGACGCCGAAAAATTGGCGGAGGCATACCAGTACCCTGCCGCCGTGGTGCCCCAGTCCGTCTTTTCCCAGTGAAAGGGTTTGTTGGTCGGCCAATAAATCGTCTCTTCACCAAAGGAATGGGTCAGGTCCAAGAGCAGGGGGGGCCGTGCCGGCGCGCAGGCCATCAGCAGCCCTGTCGCCAGTAGGAGGAGCCTGGAGCGTGATAGGCAGGAACGAATCATGATGGCTCAAACCCTAGCAGGTTCATCACCTCGACGCAATCCTTCTGCTTCTCTCTGGACCAAGAACGGGGTAAGATGTGCGGCGCCACGAGTCGCGACAGGCAAGGAGGACAGACTGTGCGCTTCATTGAGACGGAGCTGAGGGGAGTGATCCTAATCGAGCCGGATGTCTTCCAGGATCGTCGCGGGCATTTTCTGGAGACCTACCACGAGAAGAAATACGCAGAGGCGGGCATTCCCGGGCCGTTCGTCCAGGATAACTTCTCCCGATCGGTCCGCGGCACCCTCCGAGGCCTGCACTATCAACTCAAGCACCCGCAGGGTAAGCTCGTCATGGTCGTCGAGGGGGCGGTCTTCGACGTGAGCGTTGATATTCGCCATGGATCTCCGACGTTCGGCAAGTGGGTCGGCCTCGAGCTCTCGGCTGAGAACAAGCGGCAACTCTACAGTCCGCCGGGATTCGCGCACGGTTTCTGCGTGGCCAGCGACGTCGCGAGCGTCGTCTATAAGTGCACGAGCTTCTATGCGCCGGATGACGAGCGGGGCATCATCTGGAACGATCGGACCCTCGGCATTCGCTGGCCGGTCCAGCACCCGCTGCTCTCTCCCAAGGATGAGGCCTATAAGACTCTTGCGGACATGGCGAGCGAGCTGCCGGTCTTTGGCGAATCTTAGCACGTGCCGTTGCGCCATGCGCTACTTGACAATGCCCCCGAGCTTACAGTAAATGCCTGCACTGGCCTGACAATACGAAATCCTACCGCGTAGGTCTCAACCGAAGCAGAACGAGAAAGGAGTAGGACGCATGATCGTGCAGATGGTTCGGAACAGCAACGCCATTGTCTTGGCGCTCGCAGGACTTCTGCTCTTCGTGAGCCCGCAGAGCAGCCTCAGCGAGGAGCCTGGTCAACCCCAGCCACTCGGTCAACTGCCGAAGGTCCGTATCCCATCCCATAACTTGCAATTCGACGACAAGGTGGCACTGGGCAAGCTGTTGTTTTTCGACTCCCGCCTCTCGAAAGATGGCAGCGTCAGCTGCGCGAGCTGCCATGTGCCGGCGGCAGGCTTTTCCGATCCGCGCCAGTTCTCATTGGGCGTGGGCGGCAAGCAGGGTGGACGCAACGCACCCTCGGCACTGAACGCCGCCTATAACCATCTACAGTTCTGGGACGGCCGGGCAGGATCTCTGGAAGAGCAGGCGCTGGGACCGATCCAGAACCCGATCGAAATGGCCGAGACGCTGGAAGGGGTCGTCAAGAAGCTCAGCAGGAACAAGGTCTACCAGGTTCGATTTCGGGCCGTGTTTGGAGGGGACATCTCGCCGGACAACATCGCGAAGGCCATTGCTGCTTTCGAGCGAACCCTGATCTCCACCAATTCGCCGTTCGATCGGTTCATTGGTGGCGACAAGTCGGCTCTGTCCGAAGCAGCGCAACGGGGCTTTGATCTGTTTCAAGGCAAGGCCCGCTGTGTGCTGTGCCACAATGGCCCCAATTTCACCGACAACAAGTTCCATAACATCGGCGTCCCTCAGACCGGTCCGTTGAAAGAAGATGTCGGTCGCTATGCCGTCACCAAACGGGAGTCGGATCGTGGGGCCTTCAAGACGCCATCGCTTCGCAGCGTCGCCTTGACCGCTCCCTACATGCATACGGGGGGCTTCAAGTCCCTCGACGAAGTGATGGAGTTCTACAACAAGGGAGGAGAGCCAGTCACGGGGAAGGATGCCTTCATGACCGCGCTGAACCTAACGGACCAAGAGAAAAAGGACCTGGTCGAGTTCATGAACAACTTGACCGGAGAATTGAAAAACATGAGCCTACCAAAACTGCCTTGAGCCGAGGAAGACCGGCCAAGGTAGGCGGTGAGAGAAGTGGAACACAGCAGTGAACCCCTCAAATCGGAGGTAAGGTGATGGACAAGGCGTTGAAGCCATATGTGGCAGAAGCCATCGGCACCTTTGCCTTGTGTTTCATCGGGGCAGGGTCCATCTGCATTGCACAGCTCATGGAGGGCAAGGTCACGAATGCGGGGCTTGTGGGGATTGCACTCGCGCACGGCTGCGTGCTGGCGGTCATGATTTCCGCCATGGGCCATATTTCAGGGGGCCACTTCAACCCAGCAGTGACCCTGGGCGCGTTGGTGGGCGGCAAGATCTCCAATGAAAAGGCCGGATGGTACCTTGCGTCGCAACTTCTCGGGGGCGTGGTGGCCGGGATGCTGCTGCGCCTCGTGTTTACGGAGTCGGTGTGGAAGCCGGTCCACCTGGGGACGCCCGGCTTAGGGGCCGGCGTCACGGTGGGAACCGGCATCCTGGTGGAGCTGGTGTTGACCTTCTTTTTGGTGCTGGTCGTGTATGGGACCGCCATCGATGACCGCGGGACCTGGAAGGCGATTGGAGGGTTCGGCATCGGATTTACCGTTCTGTGCGACATCCTGATGGGAGGCCCCTTGACCGGCGCCTCCATGAACCCGGCGCGGACCTTCGGCCCTGGGCTGGCAGCCGGCTACTGGGACAACCACATTGTGTACTGGATCGGGCCGTTGGCGGGCGGGGCGCTGGCTGGCCTCGTCTATGGCCGGTTTCTCATTAAGCCGTAGGGGCTTGCCTAGTCAGCTTGGGCAACCGTTTATGTTATGCTAGCAAGTTGACTTTGCGCCCTTGGGGCCTTAAATTAAACTATGTGGTCCCGACCAGTTCAGACGGGCTTCCCGATCGCTGGTCTGTTTCAAGAACAGAAGAAGAATATGGAGGAAGATGATGGTCACCATTACGCCAATGGCGGAGAGCAAGATTAAGGAACTGATCCAGGAAGAGAAGGACGCCGTGGGGCTGCGGATTTATGTCCGGGGCGGCGGGTGCCACGGCTATCAGTACGGGATGGCCTTTGAGTCGAAGATGTCGGATGACGACACGGTGATTGAGAAGGGGGACGTGAAGGTCATCCTGGAC
>JAHWYE010000272.1 GCA_020028195.1 Nitrospirota bacterium | reverse complement strand
GTTGCTCCTGGCCAGCAACGCCGCTTGCGCATACTCACCCTTCACGATCTCCTTCAGTGTTTCTCTCAGATGTTGGGTGCTCATGAGGATCTCCTCTTCTCAACTGATCAAGAAATCTTGATGGCTCAAGGCAAAAAAAGAGTTAGTCGGAGCAACGGGAGGTCATATGGTGACCTCGGCTTCGTACCTGTACCGACCTCAGGAATTCTTCCAATTCTTCAACGGTCTCTTGGTTGATCGAATAGTAGATCCACCGTCCATCCCGACGGTCTTTCAGGATCCCCGCATCCTTGAGTGTCTTAAGGTGAAACGAGAGTCTGGATTGCCCGGTTTGAAGGGAATCCGTCAGATCGCAGACACACTGCTCACACTCACGCAGGCAGTCGATGATCCGTAAGCGCGTTTCATCGGCCAAGGCGTGGAACCAGCGGGCAGTGCGCTCGAGGTCTTGCGTGTTGGTTGACGGCATGCTATTTTATATATCAACGGAAATTGATATGTCAAGAGGGAGGGTTTGAGCGAAGTCACCGACCCACAGCGTGCCGAAGACCTGGAAGCAATGCGCTTGCCGCTCGCGGTTCCTGCCCCACAAGGCGCAGGCGTCTTCCCGCTAAGTCTTCGATCATTCCGGTGAGTTCATGCGGTATCGTCAGGGCCCGCGTTCGCGCACGCTGCCAGCCCTTCACAATCTTCGGATATGACTCCAGATCAAGCGCCCGCGCTAATTTGCGAAATTGCGCGCGATCCTCATATCGGCCAAGGACGGACTGCATACGCTTCAAGCGGGTCACGATCTCCGGCCTTGCATAGGGCTGATCCAACGCCCATTCTTCTTGATAGCGAATCGATTTGATTCTCAATCGGAGGGCATGCAGCGATTTGCGTCGAGGGTTAGCCACAACCTTGGCGATCAACCCTTGCAACGTATGAGCATGCGCCCGCCGCAGTGTTTGCAGGCGTGCGGCCATCCAGTCCGGATCGGCCGGCGCAGCGGAGAGGGAGTGCCAGTGCACATTATGTTCGATCTTCCAGAAGGCATCCTTCCGCTCCAGCGTAGCCAGGGTGGTTCTTATGCGGTCTCTGATGGTCCACAGGTCTGATTCCGGCGCACCCAGGCGGGTCAAATATTGTTCACACGCGTGCAGAGTCCTGAGCCGGCTCAGACGTGAGACACATTTCGAAATAATCTTGGTATTTTTGTTTTCTCCCACCAGTTCCAAATATGCCTGTAACCTCCTGAGATGCGTCCGTAGACGGTGCAAGGTTTGCGGGCGCAAATCCCCGGAGGAGAGACTGGCCAGCGCGTTCAGCGCCACCATCTGGTATCTCGCTGCCCGGTCATCTTGAAGTTTACTGTCCATCTGGAGCGCGCTCATAGCAGCGGAACCTGGTCGGAAGGAGGGAGGCCACATTAGCACCCGCAGGCCTCATAATCAACAGGCTTTTTGAAGACAAGTGCAATGTGATAGAATCCGCACCCTTGGGAGGGCGTTATGGATTGTATTCTGTTGAGGCACGGCCTTGCAGTGGACCGGGAGGACTGGAAAGGACAGGAGGCTCAGCGTCCGCTTACGCCAAAGGGAACTGAGAAAACACGAGAGGTCGTTTCAGGACTGTGTCGGCTGGGGCTCACACCAACTCACTTATTCTCGAGCCCGTTTGTGCGGGCGCTCGACACGGCCAAGCTTGTTCGGGAAGCCTTCCGAATGCGAACGGAACTGGTATTGTGTGATGAGCTATTACCCGATGCCCCGCCGGATAAGCTCTTCCCGGTCCTGGCCTCCTTACCGGAGGACGCCTGTGTGATCTGTGTAGGACACGAGCCGAACCTGGGCTACACGGCTGGATTCATATTGGCCGGCACGGCTGTGGCCGGGCTTTCGCTCAAGAAGGCTGGTGCCTGTTGTCTTCGGTTTGAAGGAATACCGAAGGCAGGGGAGGGAACTCTCCGTTGGTGGATGACGCCGTTTCAACTCAGGCAGTTGAGGAAAAACTAGTCGGAGCGTCTGACGTAGTCTGGTCGGCAGTGCGATCAGCCTGCTTCGCCATCTGCGCAAGTTGCTGCCGTCCGTTCTTGAGGATGGGCTGGATCGTGGTGCGCAGCGCCTCCTGAATTTCATCCGGCGGTTTCCGCGCGTCCACCACGTCAAAGTGAAACTCCTCCGCCATCTTGTCGAATTCTTCGATGAGCGACGCCTGATATTTCTTGAAGCTGTCATAGAGGTCAGCGCCCAGCTTCAGATCCATCCCTGACTCCCAATAGTTCATGCCACCGGTCTCGAGCACACGCAAAGCCAGCGTGTCCACATCAATCCGGAGATAGCACACCAGGTCTGGGACGATCGCGAAGCCGAACACGTCTCGGATCCAGTTGCGGTCACCGCTTCGCACAAAGTCACGGGCAAAGGCCGTATAGATGTAACGATCCGCCAACACGACGAAGCCGGAGCGTAGCGCCGGGATGATCTGGTGCTCCAGACGATCGGCGAAGTCCGTAGCGTAGAGCAGGCTGAACGACCATCGGTCCAGGATGTTGCCTTGCTTCGCGACCTCAATCGTCCTGGACATCAAATTGGACCTGGTCCAACCTGTCGTGACGACGCCATAGCCCTGCACTTCCAGCCATTCCTGGAGCATTTCGATGTGCGTCGAGCGTCCGACGCCGTCCGTCCCCTCAATGGCGATCAGCTTGCCTTTCAAATCACTCGGATCTAGGTACGTCAAACCGTCGCCAAAATAGCGTCCGCTTTCCATGAGTGCCTCGCTTCGGTTTGTAGTTCTCCAGGGCATTCGAGATCACACGTCGCATTTCGTTCTGTTGGTCTTCAATGTCTCTGGTCGCGTCCATCGTGATCAACCCGTATTCGCTCACGATCTTGTCATATTCCGCGAGGATGCGAGACTGAAAGATGCGAAAGCTTTCTGTGATATCCTGACTGAGCCCCAGATCCATGCCGGCTTCGTAGTATTTCAACTGGGCCCTGGTGCCTCCCAACAGTCGGCTGATTGCGACCTCGATCGGCACATTGAAGTAGAAGGCCATATCCGGCTTGATCGCGAAATTGTACACCTTTCGCACCCACTGAGGAGAGACCCCTCGCACGGCGTCACGCGAAAAGGCCGTGTAGACGTAGCGATCGGCCAGCACGATCAGGCCTGCTTTCAGCGGCGGCAGGATGTCGTGATACAACCGGCTGGCGAAATCGGTCGCGTGAAGCAGGCTGAAGGTGGTCGGCGTGAGCGCCTTGCTCTTCTTTCCGCGGCGGGTCGTCTCACGGACCAGTGCGGACGAGTTCCACTCGGTAAACACGACGTTTAAGCCTTTGGCTTCAAGCCATTTCTTGAGCAGCAACAGTTGCGTGCTCTTGCCGGACCCGTCGATGCCCTCGACAATGATCAGCTTGCCAAGAAACGGATGGGGCTGGTCGAACGTTAAGGGGGATGGCGTCATGCGGATTTCTCTTT
>JAHWYE010000271.1 GCA_020028195.1 Nitrospirota bacterium | reverse complement strand
CTTGAGTCAATAACAATTACGGCGTTGCAGCGGTGTGCGAGGCTTCACCACATCGTGTTATCCTTCCGTGTCTGTGGTGGCGCCAGCAAGAACTGCGAATGCGAGAAGCCAACGCCGCTCGGTCGAACGGTGCAATGATCCAAGTCACGATCCTCTCACGGCAGGATTGCCATCTCTGCGAAGTCGCCATGGGCATCGCCTGCCGCCTACAGGCTGAAATCCCTTTCTCCTTGAACCAGCTGGACGTGGCCAATGATCCGGGACTGTCAGCTCAGTACGGGCACAGAATCCCTGTCATCCTTATTGATCAAGTCGAGAGCTGTGCGGGCAAGGTCACGGAGCGGGAGTTACGACGAGCCATTAAAAGGGCGCGCTGGAGAAGACCTATAAGCCGGATTCTGTCCCGCCTCGGATTCCATCCGAATCGGGGATGATCATTTCTCTGGAACTCGAGTTACCCCGAGTTTCATGCGACCTACCCGAGGAGCTCGGCCGGGCCAGCCGATGAGAAGCGGCACCGGTGCCCGCTCCTCGCGTCCTCCTATTTGGTCTTGCTCCGGGCGACGCTTACCGTGCCGTCTGTGTCACCACAGACGCGGTGGGCTCTTACCCCACCGTTTCACCCTTACCTGAGCCGAACGGTGTGCTGCTCGGCCATCGGCGGTTTGTTTTCTGTGGCGCCGGTGTCGGATTGCTCCGCCTGGGTGTTACCCAGCGCCCTGCCCTTGGAGTCCGGACTTTCCTCCCGCTGGTGAAATCCCGCGAGCGATCACCCGGTCTTCTCCCACGCGCCCGCTCAGTATAGTCGCCAAGTGGTCGAGATTCAAGCACATTGACGAGGTACAGGCGGTTTGCTAAATTACTCCTCCGACCTGCGAAGTCATCTCCCCTTGAGAGTCACTCTTTGACAATCACAGATCCCAGCGTCGCCAGCGGCCGAATCGGCAGTGATGAATCGGGAAAGGGCGATTACTTCGGCCCACTGGTTATCGCCGCCGCCTTCGTCACACCGGAGATCGAACCGGATCTGAAGCTGATGGAGGTGAGAGACAGCAAAATGATTTCCGACGGCAGGGTCCTGGAACTGTCCCGCGATCTCCGCCAGGTCTGCAAACACAGCATCGTCGCCATCGGCCCGCAACGGTACAATGAGCTGTATGAGAAGATCCGGAACCTGAACAAGCTCCTGGCCTGGGGCCATGCCCGAGCCTTGGAAAACCTGCTCGAACAAGTGAACTGTGACCTGGCCATCGCCGACCAATTCGGCGATGAGCGCTTCATCCTGAATGCCCTATTGGAAAAGGGGAAACGGATACGCCTCGTTCAGAGGCCAAAGGCTGAAGAGGATCTGGCGGTCGCCGCCGCGTCGATCCTGGCTCGCGCCGAATTCCTGACGAGGCTCAGGCGCCTGTCGGATGAAGTCGGCACGTCTCTACCGAAGGGGGCCTCTCCATCGGTCGAGTTGGCCGCGCGGATGGTGGTAAAGAAACATGGGCGGGAACGACTGAGCACAATCGCGAAAATGCACTTCAAGACGACCCTGGCGGTCCTGGCCACGACGCCCGAAGTTTAGCCCGGATTATTCATGAACATCTACTGCGACAGCCGATTCTCTTGCCCGGCGGGTCTGTTCTCGCTCGGTCTCCTCGACGTACTGCCGGGAGTACACCTGCGTCGCCCTCGCTTGTGAGCAGCCACGGTGGGCTGCGGTCTCAGCTGTCTCGAGACGATCTTCATGAATAACCCGGGCTAGACCGTCTCCTGCACATCACTTTCCGCATTGTCCAATGAGCCGGGGCTCACCTTGGCTAAATCCGCATGGTCCCCTTCCCAATAGAGAATGCGGTGGCAGTAGCTGCAGGTCAGTAACTGGTCGGACCGTTTGACTTCGGCCACCAGTTGCGGCGGAAGTTGCAGGCGGCACCCGCTGCAGTTGCCGTTTCGGACCGGCACGACGGCCAGATCCTTGCGCATGGCCTTGAGCTTCCGGTAGCGCTCCAGCGAGGCCTTGTCCACCTTGACTGCAATCTCCCGGTGCTTCTGCTCCAACTGGGCAAGCTCCCCGCTAAGGTCAGCCAGGAGTTGTTCCAACCGGCTTTTCTCCTGCTTGAACACCCGTTCTGCCTCGGCGGACTTTGTCTGCGCTTGCTTGGCCTCCTGCTGGTGCTTCTCGATCCGTTCCATCAGCAGGAGGATCTGGTCCTCGATCTCCCCCTTTTTCTTGTTTGCCATCTCGATCTCAAAGAGATGCGCCTGGTATTCCTTGTTCGTCTTGAGCTCCGTGAGGCGCCCTTTGAGTTTGCTGATGTGATCCTCCTGGGCCTCGAGATCGCGTTCCTTGTCGCGGCGCTCCTTGACCAGCACCTCAACCGAGCCGGTCGCTTGGTTGAAGGCCTGCTGCGCGTCTTTGAGGGGGGTTTCTGCGGACTGGATGAGATCGGGGGTCTTGCGCTGCTGGTCTTTGATCTCCATGAGCCGGAGATCCAGTGTCTGCAGCTCGATCAGCGGTAAAAGCTGGGGGTTCAACCCTTCCTCTGTATTAGGCTCAACCGATTAGGGCTCATGTTGCTCGACATCACAGAGTAGCATCCCCTCTCGCCCACTAGATGGTGGGCCCACCAGGACTCGAACCTGGGACCAACTGATTATGAGTCAGCCGCTCTGACCACCTGAGCTATGGGCCCGGTCCGTTTCATCCGCGCCGCCCTGCTTCTCCCGAAGCAGGGCTCGGGGCACCTGATTCTAGGCCACCGTCGAACCGCTGTCAAACGAGCGGAGGCCCGCAGCCATGAACCAAGCAGCTCAGAGGCTCTCGACGAAACTCCTGAGTTTCTTGCTGCGGCTCGGATGGCGCAGCTTCCTCAGGGCCTTGGCTTCGATCTGCCTGATCCGCTCACGAGTCACTTCGAAGTCCTGACCGACTTCCTCCAACGTGTGATCGGTACTCTCTCCGATCCCAAACCGCTTCCTCAGCACCTTTTCCTCACGAGGCGTGAGCGTCTCCAGCGAGCTGTTGATCTGGCGTTGGAGATCGTACCGAATCGCCGCCTCGAGAGGAGAAATCGCTTTTTTGTCCTCGATGAAGTCGCCGAGATGGCTGTCCTCCTCCTCTCCGATCGGGGTCTCGAGCGAAATCGGTTCCCGGGCGATTTTCAAAATCTTGCGAACCTTGTCCAGCGGCAGATCCATGCGCTCGGCGATCTCCTCGGGAGTCGGCTCCCGCCCAAGCTTCTGAACCAGATGGCGCGAGGTCCTGATCAGCTTGTTGATCGTTTCGATCATGTGGACCGGGATACGGATCGTCCTCGCCTGGTCGGCAATCGCGCGGGTAATGGCCTGTCTGATCCACCAGGTGGCATAGGTGCTGAACTTGTAGCCCCGTTTATATTCGAACTTGTCCACCGCCTTCATGAGGCCGATGTTGCCTTCCTGAATCAGGTCCAGAAACTGCAGCCCCCGGTTGGT
>JAHWYE010000270.1 GCA_020028195.1 Nitrospirota bacterium | reverse complement strand
CCGATACCTAAGAGAATGGCCACCGCCGCTCCTAATGCCGCCCCGCTTGATATGCCGAGCACGTAAGGATCGGCCAAAGGGTTCCGCAGCAGGGCCTGGAGCCCCACCCCCACTGCTGCGAGAGAGCCGCCCACCATGAAGCCCAGCAGCACTCTCGGTAGTCTGACTTGTAGAATGATGACGCCGGACGAGTCAGTCCCAGCGTCTCCATACCGGAGTGCCTGAAGGAGGATTCGCGCCGAGTCGGCAAGTCCAATCTCTTCCGCGCCGAACCGCAACGAGGCCATCATGACCAGGAGGCTGGCGACGGCAAGGGTCAGCATGGTGACGACCCAGCGCCTGGCCGAGAGTACTGAATGTTCAATCGAAGCGGTTAACGTCGATTGCTCGACCGGGTTTCCCACACTGAATACGGCGGCACTGCCTTCGGTCTCTTTGCTGCTTTCATTCTTCCAGCCAGTGATGCGCATCAGGGTGTCAGTTTGTCCTCGAACGCATTCGGGTGAATGGTCCTCGCAAGGGTTTCTAGCCCTTGAACAATCCGGGGCCCTGGGCGGTTCAGAAGATCGCTAGGAATGTGATGGAATCGTCCATGCTTTACTGCTGAGAGGGTGGCCCATCGCTTCCAGACTTGTTGCTCACTGTCTGGGATTCCCTCTGCCTTGCCAACCGGAAAGATAAGAAGTTCTGGATCTTCCTTGAGCACCTCTTCCATATTAAGTCGCGGATAGGGTGTCTTGGCACGAGCGGCCACGTTGGTTCCGCCGGCTAGCTTAATCAACTGATCGATGAAGCTGCCGGGCCCGGCGGTGATCAGGGGCTCGCTGTTCAGCACATAGAGCACGCGCGGATGAGGCAGAGCCGCGGTGCGCGTTTTGATCTCCGTGATCCGCTGCCGCATCTGGGCGGCCAGTGCGTCCGCCGACGCAGAACGCCCTAGCATGCGCCCGAGTGTTTGAATGTGGGAGAGGACATCCTCAATGGTCTTCGCGTCAAAGATGAACGTCGAAATCTTCAACTGTTCTAGTTTGCTGAGGAAATCCGCGCGGAGGAATTCCCTCGGAGCCAAGACGAGGTCCGGCTGCAGGGCCACAATGGATTCAAGATTCGGATGCGTGTACCCGACCTTGGGTTTGAGTCGGGCTTCAGGGGGATAGTCGCAATACTGCGTAACGCCGACCAGTTCTTGACTGCTTCCGATCGCGTAGAGGACTTCCGTGATACTTGGCGCCAAGGAGACGATGCGCGTCGGTGCTTTGGCCAGGTAAATCTTCCGGTCCAAGTCGTCGACAAAGGTGCGCGCCGCCAGGTTGGCCATGAACGGCATGCCGGTCAGAATGCCCTGCTGCCGTCGTTTCATTGGCGGCTGCTCCCCTTCATGCGCCTGGGCAAGACCCGCGATCAGGCAGATCGCGATTAGGCAGGCCCAAGCTGCCTGAAGCTGCCGGATTTCCTGGGAACACCTTCGGGTTTGTTGATCCCCGCAGAGCAAACAAAAAATCCTCAAGGCCTGTGAGACCCTGAGGATTGCACCCGTTCCTTCACCCTCACCCTTTCCCCAGCCCTCGAGGGAAAGAAGGTCTTTTGCCCGGGTAGGTCTTCTGGCTTATAGGGTCTTCTGCCTACTCCCCGCGCCTTCCCACCCACCTCCGGTGGGCAGTGGCTCCTGCGGGTTTCGTCCCCATTCACAGCGGCGGGACCGCGAGGGAATTACACCCTCTTCCCTTCACCCGGAGAATTCTGTTCTGCGCCGTCACTTTATGGGAGGCTGCGGAGCCTTGTCAAGTTCAAATTTGTCCGTTCTAGGTGCAGGCGGTGGTCACCCCCATGTGCCAATCGGGCTGCGACGGCCGGATTACGGTGGTCAGCGTCATCACGGTTGGCATGGGCCTTGCTCGATTTACTCAGAGAGGAAGTCCTTGCAAAGAGCCTGAAATTTCATGGCCTTTCGTGAAATTGCTTAGGACTCCAATAACCTGGGAAAGGGCTCAATGCGCAGAGTACTGATCACGATTTGCACTATCGTGGTGTTGATAGAAATCGCCGGGCTGGTTCAATCCGGAATCGGGGAGAAGCCTAGCACCACGGTGACCGCCTTGTTGGAACCGCCGCCGCGGACCCTGGGGTCTCCCAAGGCGAACGGCTATTTCCTCCTGCTCGGCTTTTCGGCCGCTCCCTCGCTTGACCCTGTCGAGACCGGGTATGCGATGTGGTCGGAGGCTGAGCTCGACCGTGGGCATCGGGTCTTTAACTATGACAAGGGAGCACGCGCAGAGCTCCGGGTGACGCAGGATACCGCTCACGCTCTCCAGGCCTGGGTGAGCCCAGACCCTCTCGCAGAGTTCCGGTTTCAACAAGGGTTTGTCAGAAACTCGGTTACTCAGTATGCCGTCCTCATGAATCGCTATCGGCGATGGCTGGCGATGCCCTTTGAGGACTGGGGATACGGTCATCTGGGGACTCCCCGTTTTACCGATCTACTGGTCACGCACCGGCTTTTTGTCGCAGAAGGGTTTTCGCGAAATGTCGCGACCGGGGTCGATCGGTTAGAGAAGGATCTGGCCGTCTGGCGGATGGTCCTGGGCAAGGCCGACACGCTGCCCACGAAGGTGATGGCGGCTGTGATGATTGATGATGACGTGATCCTCTTGTCAAAGGTGCTCAGCCAACGGAACCTCAGCCAGATGATGGTCCGGCGGATCGGCAGGATTGTGCGGCCGCTTGACCGAACCGAGCGCTCGATGCGGTGGCCGATCCAAAATGAATTCGTCGTAGGAATGAGCCGGTCCAAAAGGCTGTTTCACGAAGAAGCCGCGGGTGGTCCGGAGGAACTGGAGACGAACAGGCAATGGATCGCGATTAGGGCAGGGCTGAACCCTGATGCGTTTGACAAGGTGGGCCAGCCAATCTCCAACAAGTTGTTTGGGGTCAGCCTCCAAACACAAAGCGCGGTGAACACCTATGCCACCTATTATGACGCCATCACGAAGGCTGCTGACACCTCGCACGGCCCTCTGCCGAGGCTCCAAGACGTAGCCCGCACATCGCCGCGAACGTTCGTGGACAGGCTGGTGAATCCCTTGCACGAGGAGCCGAGGTGGGAGCCATTCCTTCAGCGGATTATGGAGACCGATGCTCGGCTGCGGTTGGCTGCCCTGCAGCTGAAGGTACGCAAACCGCCGCGCCCGCAGGATCTACCGACACGCATTGCCCAGGCCGGAACCGCTTACTTTGATCCCTTCACCGACCTCCCGATGCTTTGGAGCCCGACTCAAGGGAAGCTCTATAGTGTTGGGAAGGATGGGCTCGACGATGGCGGGGATAGTACGTTTGATATCAGTGTGCCGACCGGCTTCGCGTCGAACACCATGCCATCCGTCACTCCCAAACTGGGTATCAAGGTAAACTCCACTGCACGCAGGCGGTAAGAGGGTGCCCTGTGTTCCAGGACGTGCCTGGATGGTGAGAAAGCTAG
>JAHWYE010000269.1 GCA_020028195.1 Nitrospirota bacterium | reverse complement strand
GGCAATACATTTTGGGGAGGCTACGCCCGTTATTTCCAGGACCCTGATGGTCATTTGTGGGAGATCGTATGGAATCCACGAATGGAAATAACTGATTAGACCTGAGTCCGGACGATGGCGACGGATATCCGGCTCCCCCACTCCCTCGCGTGGCCTTGTCGGTGAGTCCTGAACACTTCATATGGCTGAGCATCAACCTGGACACGATCCGACGGATTGGCTAGACTTTCCCTCTCCCCATAATTCCAGAAAAGGAGTGACCAATGAGGTTCCTTCATGAGCTGCTGAACGGTCTGCTGTGTACGAGCCTGACGGTCGCGTCAGTGTCCGCAGGTGCAGCTCAAGCAGGCGGCGGCAATTTGGTGACTAAACCCAGCAAATATTCAGTCCCCGAAACGATCGACCGGATCGAGAGGGCCGTCACGGCGAAGGGGATGCAGATCTTTGCCCGGATTGACCATGGCGGAGAGGCAAAGAAAGTGGGGTTAGAAATGAGGCCACCGAGCTTCTCATCTTCGGCAACCCGAAGGGCGGGACCGCTCTGATGGTGGCCAGGCCAACGGCTGCGATTGATCTCCCCATGAAAGCCTTGGCATGGGAAGACAAGGATGGCAAAGTGTGGCTCACCTATAACTCGCCCGAGCTGCTGCAAGAGCGACACGGTGTGCCAGCCGAGCTAACATCCAAACTCGATCCGGTTGGTAAACTACTTGAGCAGGCGGTGGAGTAGTGTGAAGAAAACGGTGGCAGGAACCGTTTCCGCTGAATCCCGCCACACGACGGACGGTCGGCCGATGCGGTGGAGCAGGCGGGCCGTGATCAGGGCTGAGAGCCTCGACCCCAAACAGCTTGGCTCTTTTCTCTCCCGTGCATATCAAGAGCAGCGACCAACGATGCACTCTTCTGGAACCACATGACAACCAGCCAGATGCTGGCATAGGCGATGCCGACCACGAAGATCCAGTTGTAAATAATTTTTCCGGTTTTCTGGAGGAACGGACCGAAGATCAACAGCAGGATGCCATACGCCGCCGTCACCACGATGAGCATCGTCAGGGGAAGAATGAGGTGGCGGAAGGGTTCGAGCCACTTCCAGTCTGCTGGCACATGCGAAGCGACCTGTCGGCCGAAGAGCCACAACATCAAGAGCGCACCACCATAGCCTAAGAATTGCGCCACATCGGCTGCGCTGAGCTTGGTGCTCCCAAGCGGGGTCTCTGTGAACAATGGGATATGGCCGAGGATCACCCCTAATAGAAGCGACAACAGAATCGCGACACCGTACTGAAACATCCAGTCGCGGGCTTTCATATTCCAACCTCCTTCTGTTCCCATCCCACCTTCGTTTTGCTCCTAGGGTCCTACCCTTGTAGTGGCTTAAGAAAGCATAGCACTCACCCTGGTGTTTGTCATTTTTATGCCTGAATTCAGTGGTAGGAAAATGGGGAAAGCCTGTTTTCCTGCTATAATCCCGCCACACCACGGTGCTCAGAAATCATATGGCAAAGATTGAAGTTACCCATGGGGCTGAGCTGGTACAGGTCTATGCTAGGGAAATCAACAGTCCGATGACGTTGGACTTATTCTTAAAGTCAGACCTGGCAGCATCTACCGGGCTGTTGCTGGCTATGTGCCTGCTTTGGGCGACCATCGGCTGCTCCAGGGCGTTGCCGCCGAAGTATGTCCGTCAGGCTGAACCCGGTGTGACACTCACTGCGCTTGTCACGCACCCGGACATGTACCAAGGGAAAGTCGTCATCCTGGGAGGGGTGATCGTCGAGGAAAAACGGGACGGCGGCCGGATCTGGCTCCGCCTGAAGAATCGGCCGCTGGATCAGGACTATCACCCGCATCGTCCGATTGTGCTCGATGGTCCCGAAGCCGGTCACTACTGGGTCGTCGTGGCGCAAGACAAGATTCCGAAGACCTATCGGGCGTGGGGTCGTGTGACGGTCATCGGCCAGCTGTCTGGCGACAAACCGACGACAGAGAAAACTGATCCATGGAACGAACCCGTCCTCAACGCGATGTATATGCGAGGGTGGGGCGCCTCACCCGGGACTGAACACGACTGGGAAGAATTTGAAGACCCGAACTATCAAGTGAGCACGCCAGGTGGCATTCATGGCGAGTACTAATCCAATAATCCTGGGTTAATCGATCTTGCAGGAGGAGAAAAAGGGGACAGGCATCTCTCGCTATGCGGCGACGCTACGATCACATTGATCTCCGGGTGCGCAGTCTTTCGAAGGCCCGACCGTTCTACGAGATGCTCCTGCCGGCCCTCGGATTCACTCGCGAGGCGAACATCGAGGGGTGGTTACAGTTTGAGGCGGCCGGTGCGGATGGCGCCACCGAGTTTTTCGGCGTTACAGAGTCGCCGCAGCACGTCGCCAACGAGTGCCGGATCGCGTTTTGGGCCGACAGTATCAGCGAGGTTGACAAGCTGGCCGAGATCGCCGTCCGCGCAGGAGCCCGGAATGTCGAAGGCCCCATGATGTACGAGGCTCCACACTACTACGCCGTCTTTTTCGAGGATCCCTGCGGAAATCGTTTTGAGGTCTGCTACCGAACTGCAAACTAAGGCGTGGACGAAGAACAAGTGTCAGGAGCTGCGTAAAGGCTCCACGTCCCGGAGGGCCTGCCGATGGCGACGGATTCTTTTCGTTCCAAACCCGTAGGCCATATGCCATGAGCCATATGCTCTGAGGAGTTCCAACACCTCTACCCTCGCGTGAATGCTGATGCTGGACGAGCGGTTTGATCTGCCACTGTACAAAACCCACCCCGAGCTTGATGCAGACGCCGCTAAATAAATAGCCTCGCCGACAATTCCTGGTTGCGCGTAATGCCTCAACATGATAGAAAAGACGCGCAACTTTTTTCTTTGACTGCACTTTGACAATCGATCGTTGCTGTTTCCTCGTAGACCAGTGCCATCATGACGGTACCCGGAGTCACAGGGTAGCGTCGTGATGTCCACCCTTCTCCTGGCCCTGCTGGCATGTTATGTGGGCGGCAGCGTGCTGCCCCCGTGCATACCCGGGCGTCCCAGACTCCAGAACCTCCTGGCCCATAGTCTCGCCTGCG
The DNA here is from genome assembly GCA_020028195.1 of Nitrospirota bacterium. Taxonomy (GTDB): domain Bacteria; phylum Nitrospirota; class Nitrospiria; order Nitrospirales; family Nitrospiraceae; genus NS-7. Next base: position 386 of record JAHWYE010000269.1, on the reverse strand, counting down.
CGGCGGGCCTCCTCGGCATCGTGCTCGGTGTGGCCGGTCTTGTCGCGTCCGAACCCCTGACCGCCTCAGTCTCCTCCGCCATCCCCTACCTGAGCTTTGCGATCCGCCTCGACCCGCTGGCGGCGTTTTTTGTGTTGACCATCTCGCTGGTCGGTCTGGCCGCTTCGCTCTTCGCGATTGGCTACGTGGCCGAGTTCTATGGCCGGGTTTCCCTCGGTGCGCTCGGTTCCCTCTTCAACGGCTTCCTGCTCGCCATGACGCTCGTCGTCCTTGCCGACAACGGGTTCTTCTTCCTGATCGTGTGGGAGCTCATGTCTCTGCTCTCGTACTTCCTGGTGGTGACGGAGCACGAGAAGGCCGAGGTTCGGTATGCGGGGTTCTTCTAC
>JAHWYE010000057.1 GCA_020028195.1 Nitrospirota bacterium | reverse complement strand
CGTCTGAGAAAGAGATCAAGGAGCTGTTGAAGAAAGGCAAGCTGCCGTCCAGCGGGCAAAGCGCCTTGTACGATGGACGGACCGGCGAGCTATTCGGGAGCCCCGTCACGGTGGGGCACATGTACATGATGAAACTGCACCACCTCGTGGATGACAAAATCCACGCCCGGTCGATCGGGCCCTACTCGCTTGTGACGCAGCAGCCGCTGGGCGGCAAGGCCCAATTCGGCGGACAACGACTGGGGGAGATGGAGGTGTGGGCGCTGCAGGCCTACGGAGCCGCCTCCACGCTCCAGGAGTTTCTAACCGTGAAATCGGATGACGTACCGGGCCGTTCACGCATGTATGAGGCCATCGTGAAGGGCGAGCCATTTTTGGAGCCGGGTCTGCCGGAATCCTTCAATGTGCTGGTGAAGGAACTGCAAAGCCTCGGTCTGGATGTCGAGCTAATGAAAGCAAAAGACTGATCAGATGATAATGAGGCTGCTCAAAAAGGCGTCCAGCAAGGCCGCAAGGAGTGAGGACCCCGAGGCGTATGCGGGTGCCCGTTGCTCGTCGGGTGCAACGGGTCGCCCACGTTGAGGGGTTCGAGCGCCTGAGAACGCCGCTGGGGGACTTTTTCAGCAGCCGAAAGGGAGGGCCCAACCTTGGAAGGCATTTACACCCTGTTTGAGAAGCCGCGCGACTCCGTGTCGTTTGATTCCATGCGCATTCGGGTTGCCTCGCCGGAGAAGATCCGGTCGTGGTCCTACGGCGAAGTGAAAAAGCCGGAGACGATCAACTACCGGTCCTTTAAGCCTGAACGTGATGGGCTGTTCTGTGCCAAGATCTTCGGACCCATTAAGGACTGGGAATGCAACTGCGGGAAATACAAGCGGATGAAGCACCGCGGCATTGTCTGCGATAAGTGCGGTGTCGAAGTCATCCAGTCCAAGGTGCGCCGAGAACGGATGGGGCATATCGAATTGGCGGCGCCAGTGGCGCACATCTGGTTCCTGAAGGGAGTCCCCAGCCGGATCGGCACGCTGTTGGATATGAGCCTGAAGCACTTGGAGAAAATCCTGTACTTTGAAGCCTATGTGGTGGTTGATCCTGGTGAGACGGACTTAAACGAGAAACAGCTCCTGACGGAGGAAGACCTCCGCAAACGTCAGAATCAGCATGGTTCCGGAGCATTCAAGGCCGGCATTGGCGCCGAGGCGATCCGGGACTTGCTCAAGAAGATCGACATCAGCGCCCTGTGGGACGAGCTGCAGGCCAAGGCCAAAGTCTCCACGTCGGTCGCGCTCAAAAAGAAATACGCAAAGCGGTTGAAGGTCATTGAAGCCTTCCGCAAGTCGGGCAACAAGCCCGAATGGATGATCATGGATGTCATCCCTGTCCTTCCCCCCGAGTTACGCCCCCTCGTGCCGCTCGACGGAGGACGGTTCGCCACGTCGGATCTGAACGATCTCTACCGGCGTGTCATCAATCGGAACAATCGCTTGAAGCGCCTGATTGAGCTCAAAGCGCCGGGCGTCATTATCCGGAACGAGATGCGCATGCTCCAAGAGGCGGTTGATGCGCTCTTCGACAATGGCCGGAGAGGTCGAGCCATTCGTGGACCCAACAAACGTCCCTTGAAGTCGCTGAGCGACATGTTGAAGGGGAAGCAAGGTCGCTTCCGCCAGAACTTGCTGGGGAAGCGCGTCGATTACTCAGGGCGTTCGGTAATCGTGGTGGGCCCGGAACTTCGTCTCCACCAGTGCGGTCTGCCCAAAAAGATGGCGCTGGAGCTCTTCAAGCCCTTCATCTTTCATAAGCTGGAGGAGCGCGGAGCGGCCACGACCATCAAGAGCGCCAAACGGCTGGTCGAGAAGGAGCGTCCGGAAGTCTGGGACGTCCTGGACGAGGTGATCCGTGAACATCCGGTCCTCTTGAACCGTGCGCCGACGCTGCACCGGCTCGGTATTCAAGCCTTTGATCCGGTGCTGGTCGAGGGCAAGGCGATCCGTCTGCACCCGCTCGTGTGTGCCGCGTTCAACGCCGACTTCGACGGCGATCAGATGGCGGTCCACGTGCCGCTCTCGGTCGAAGCCCAGATCGAGTGCAGGGTGCTGATGATGTCCATCAACAACATTCTGTCCCCTGCGAACGGAAAACCGATCGCCGTTCCGTCACAAGACATGGTGCTGGGCTGCTATTGGCTCACCAAGGAGCGAGCCGGCGCCAAAGGCGAAGGGAGCGTGTTTGCCTCGCCCGAGGAGGTCCGGATCGCGTATGACGCGGAGGCGGTCGAGGAGCACGCGAAGATCAAGGTACGGATCGACGGGGCGTTGGTGGACACGACCGTTGGGAGGGTCCTGCTGCGGGAAATCCTGCCGCCCTCGATGCCGTTTGCGCACGCCAATCAGGTGATGACCAAGAAGGAGATGACGAAGCTGATTGACGTGGTCTATCGGCAGGCAGGGCATCGAGAAACGGTCGTGTTTCTGGACAAGATCAAGGACATCGGGTTCTACTACGCCACGAAGGCAGGAGTGTCGATTTGCATCGACAACATGCACATTCCGACAAAGAAGGAGGAATTGATCACCAAGGCGCAGCGGGAGGTCAACGAGATCGAGAAGCAGTACGCCGAAGGACTCATCACCAACGGCGAGCGGTACAACAAGGTCATCGATATCTGGGCGCATGTGACCGAACAGATCGCCAACGAGATGATGAAGGAGCTCGGGACGGGCGGCGACCCGCGGGCCCAGGGGATCTTCAACCCTATTTTCATGATGGCAGACTCAGGCGCGCGCGGAAGTTCGCAGCAGATCAGGCAATTGGGCGGCATGCGGGGGTTGATGGCCAAACCGTCCGGCGAGATCATCGAGACCCCCATCACGGCCAATTTCCGCGAAGGTCTCACGGTGCTCCAGTACTTCATCTCGACCCACGGGGCCAGAAAAGGCCTGGCCGACACCGCGTTGAAGACCGCGAATTCCGGGTATCTGACTCGGCGGCTCGTGGATGTCGGGCAGGATGTCATCGTCAGCGGGTTGGATTGCGGGACGACCGATGGGATTGTTGTGGTAGCGTTGGTCGAGGGCGGCGAGGTGATTCAGCCGATCGAGGAGCGTATCCTGGGGCGGCTCGCCGCCGAGGATATCCGGGATCCCTTGACCGGGGAGATTATCGTCAAGGTTGACGAGGAGATCGACGAGGAGCGGGCGAAGAGCGTGGTGGAAGCCGGGGTGGATCGGGTGAAGATCCGGTCCGTCTTGACCTGCCAATCCAGACGGGGAGTCTGCGCCAAATGTTACGGACGTGATCTGTCACGGGGCCGACTCGTTGAGAAGGGGGAGCCGGTCGGCGTGATCGCGGCCCAATCGATTGGAGAGCCCGGAACCCAGTTGACCATGCGGACCTTCCACATCGGCGGAACGGCGAGCAAGGTGGTCGAGCAAACGGTGCTCGAGGCGAAGCACGCCGGCGTCCTCCGGTTCATGAACTTCGACGCCAAGAAAAACGCTGATGTCCCTAACAGCGGGATCGCGGTCAGGAATAAAGCAGGCGAATGGGTGGTGATGAACCGCAATGCCAAGATCGCCATTTATGATGAGACAGGCCGCGAGCGTGAGAAGTATCCGGTCATGTACGGAGCGAAGATCAAGCTCAAGGATGGGGATCGTGCCGAGATCGGTCAGAAGCTGGTGGAATGGGACCCCTATTCGCTCCTGATCCTGACGGATGCGGGCGGGAGAGTGGCCTATGGCGACATCCTCGAAGGCGTGACCATGAAGGAGGAGTTTGATGAAGTCACCGGCCTTTCACGGAAGGTCGTCATCGAGCAGGCGGGCGCCACGCTTCGGCCACGTGTCTCGATCAAGGACGAAGGCGGCAAGACCACCAAGACGTCGAGCGCCACGACGGCGGCGCGGTACCTGCTGCCTGTGGGCGCGCATATTCTCGTGGAGAAGGGCGCATCGGTACACCCGGGTGACGTGTTGGCCAAGATTCCTCGCGAAACCACGAAGACCAAAGACATTACGGGCGGATTGCCCCGCGTTGCCGAGCTGTTTGAAGCCAGAAAACCCAAAGAGCAAGCGGTGATCAGTGAAATCGACGGCGAGGTCTCGTACGGTGGGTTCGTGAAGGGCATGCGGAAAGTACTGGTGGACAACAAGGTAGGCGACGTGAAGGAGTATTTCATTCCCAAGGGCAAGCACGTGAATGTCCACGAGGGTGATTGGGTCCGCGCGGGCGAACCCTTGATGGACGGGTCAGCTAATCCGCACGATATCCTGGACGTGCTGGGACCCAAGGAACTGCAGAAGTATTTGGTCGATGAAGTGCAGGACGTCTATCGGCTCCAAGGGGTGTCGATCAACGACAAGCATATCGAGATCATCGTTCGGCAGATGCTTCGGAAGGTGCGCATCGAGGATCCGGGGGACACCCAGTTTCTCCCGGGCAGTCAAGTGAGTAAGTTCGTGTTCGAGGACGAGAACGAGCGGGTGCTGGCCGACGGAGGCCGGCCTGCGCTGGGGAAACCGGTTCTCCTCGGCATCACCAAGGCGGCGCTCACGACCGACAGTTTTGTGTCGGCGGCCTCGTTCCAAGAGACGACTCGTGTGCTGACCGAAGCGGCCATTAACGGCCGCGAGGATCCACTGCTGGGTCTGAAGGAAAACGTGATCGTGGGGCGACTCATCCCTGCCGGCTCCGGGTTCGGGGAGTATCGAGACACATTTGTGATCAGCCCCAAGCAAGAAGCCGCTCCTCCTGTGCTGGTGAACGAGCCTGTAGGGATTGAACAGGAGGGAGACTCCAAGGCAGGAGTGAGTGGGTGAGGTACTTCGGGCATGCGGCAGCAGCGGAACTGCTTGACAGCATTGGAGCGCTTCACTATAATCCGTCGGCTTTGCCCTGGCGAGACCGGCAAGCCGCGCGAAGTTGAGTCGAAGAGGGAGAGATGCCAACCATTAATCAGTTGGTGCGGCATGGCAGGACGCTGGCGAAGGGCAAAACGAAGAGCCCCGCCCTGAAACGCTGTCCGCAAAAGCGAGGAGTCTGCCTCAGGGTCTATACGTCGACTCCGAAGAAGCCAAACTCAGCGCTTCGCAAAGTGGCGCGTGTGCGCCTGACCAACGGCCTCGAAGTCACCACGTATATTCCAGGAGTGGGGCACAACTTGCAGGAGCACTCCATCGTGCTGGTCCGTGGCGGCCGTGTCAAAGACTTACCCGGGGTCCGCTACCATATTATTAGAGGCACCCTGGATGCGGTCGGTGTCGCGGACCGGAAGCAGGGGCGATCGAAATACGGAGCCAAGCGACCCAAGTAAATAGCTGATAGATACCTAATAGGAAGACGATGCCACGAAGTCGATTCTTTGGACAGCGGGAGTCCCTGCCTGATCCTCGCCACCGCGACAAGTTGGTCGGCAAGTTCATCAGTATCCTGATGTCATGCGGCAAAAAGAGCAATGCGGAGAGGGTGTGCTATGGAGCCTTTGACCTCATCCAGCAAAAAACCGGCAATGACCCCATCAAGATTTTCCGGTCCGCCATCGACAACGTGAAACCGGTGGTGGAGGTCAAGTCCCGTCGTGTGGGTGGGGCTTCGTACCAGGTCCCTGTTGAGATTCGGCCGAGTCGTCGGTTGTCGCTGGCCTTGCGGTGGATCTCGGAGTACGCGAGAGCGAGGGGTGGAAAGAGCATGCCGGAGAAGCTGGCCGGGGAACTGCTCGACGCGGCGAACAATACTGGGGCCTCGGTGAAGAAACGGGAGGATATGCATCGGATGGCCGAGGCGAACAAGGCCTTCGCCCATTATCGCTGGTAAATCGGATTTTCGTGCTGCAGAGTGGGCCGCGCTGCGAGTCGCAGGCAGTTGCCCTGGATCGCAGCTTCGTGTGGTGGGCCGACGCTGCGGCACTTGTGTTTTCGGAGGACGTCTTGGCGAGGCAGGCTTCCCTGGATCGGACGCGGAATATCGGCATCATGGCGCACATTGATGCGGGGAAGACCACGACCACGGAACGGATTCTGTTCTATACCGGCGTGTCCCATCGCATGGGCGAGGTGCATGACGGAGCCGCGACGATGGACTGGATGGAACAAGAACGCGAGCGCGGCATCACGATCACGGCTGCCGCGACGACCTGTTTCTGGCAGGATCACCGGATTAATATCATTGATACGCCGGGCCACGTCGATTTTACGATCGAAGTGGAGCGCTCGCTGCGGGTTCTGGACGGAGCGGTGGCGGTGTTCGATTCCGTCCAAGGCGTGGAGCCTCAATCGGAAACGGTCTGGCGTCAGGCAGACAAATACCGGGTGCCTCGGCTCGCGTTCATGAACAAGATGGACCGGATCGGCGCTGATTTTTACGGCAGCGTGCAGTCTCTAGTGGATCGCTTGGGGGCTAACCCCGTTCCGATCCAACTGCCGATCGGCCGTGAAGCTGAGTTCCGAGGATCGGTGGATTTGGTGACGATGAAGGCTTACCTGTATGACGACGAATCCTTGGGTGCGAAGTACAGGATCGAAGAGGTGCCCGCTGAGCTGACAGACCTCGCCAAGGAATATCGGGAAAAGATGCTGGAATCCGTGGCCGAGCATGATGAGCAGGTGCTTGAACGGTACTTGAACGGCCACTCGCTGACTCCGGAGGAGATCAGGCGAGCTATCAGAGCCGGAACGATCTCCATGAAGGTGACGCCGGTCCTCTGCGGGTCCGCGTTCAAGAACAAGGGCGTGCAGCAGATCCTTGATGCGGTCGTGGACTATCTGCCCTCACCTCTGGATATTCCGCCTGTGGTAGGGGTTGAACCCTCGAGCGGCAAGGAAGTCAAGCGACAGGCCAACGACGACGAGCCTTTCGCGGCGCTGGCCTTCAAGATCATGACCGATCCGTTTGCCGGTCAATTGACCTATTTTCGTGTCTATTCAGGCACTCTCAAAACCGGCGTTCCCGTCTATAACATCAGGAAGGGCACCAAGGAGCGGATCGGCCGGCTGTTGAAAATGCACGCCAACAAGCGCGAAGACATCGACGCGGTCTATGCCGGCGACATTGCGGCTGCCGTGGGCCTGAAAGGAGCGAGCACAGGCGACACGTTGTGTGATCCCAAGCATCCTGTCCTCCTCGAGGTCATGAAATTTCCCGAGCCGGTCATCGCCATGGCCATCGAGCCGAAGACGAAGCAGGATCAGGAAAAGCTTGGCTTCTCTCTCCAAAAGCTGGCCCAGGAGGACCCGTCCTTTCGGGTGCGCACCGACGAAGAAACCGGCCAGACGATCATCTCGGGCATGGGCGAATTGCATCTTGAGATCATCGTGGACCGGCTGCTTCGGGAGTTCAAGGTCGAGGCCAATGTCGGCAAGCCGGAGGTGGCGTTCAGGGAGACGATTCGGAGGTCGGCTGAGGCAGAGGCGAAGTACATCAAACAGACAGGCGGGCGTGGGCAGTATGGTCATGTCGTGCTCACGGTTGCGCCCAGTGAGCGGGGAGTTGGGTTTGAGTTTGTGAATGAGATCGTCGGCGGCGCGATTCCCAGAGAGTACATTCCGGCCGTTGAGAAGGGGATCAAGGAGCGGATGGAAACGGGCGTGCTGGCAGGGTACCCCGTGCGCGACGTTCGCGTCACGCTGACGGATGGGTCCTACCATGAAGTCGATTCGAACGAGATGGCGTTCAAGATTGCTGGCTCGATGGCCTTTCAGGATGGGTGTAGGAAGGCCGATCCTGTTCTGCTCGAGCCGATTATGAAGGTCGAGGTCTTGGTCCCGCAGGAATATATGGGGGATGTCATTGGCAACCTCAACGGGCGGCGCGGCAAGATTCAAGGTATCAAGGTCAGGGCTGGTTCCCAGGCGGTCGATGCGGCGGTCCCCTTGAGCGAAATGTTTGGCTATGCGACGGACCTGCGCTCGCGTACGCAAGGTCGCGCCACCTATAGCATGGAGTTTGATCGATACGAACCGGTCCCCAAGCAGATTGCCGAGGGGATCATCGCCAAGAACCGAGGGGAATGATGGGGATGGGCGCGATTGCCCCCGTGCTCCCGGAGCGCGCATGCTCAGAAGGTGCCGGGGTACCCGTTGCTCTTTCTGCTGCGACTGGTCGATGACGGCCGCAGTGGGGCAATTCCGCCCATCCCCTAGTGAGGGGACGCTAGCTAAAGGAGGAAGGTATGGCGAAGGCGAAATTTGAGCGGCGCAAGCCTCACGTGAACATTGGGACGATTGGGCACGTGGACCATGGGAAGACGACGCTGACGAGCGCCTTGACG
>JAHWYE010000004.1 GCA_020028195.1 Nitrospirota bacterium | reverse complement strand
AGGAGACTCCAGCGGCAGGGCACCAGTTCATGGGGGAGGCTGAAGTGCCGCCACCAGAGCCTGGTGAGGTCATGGAGCCGGAGCCCGAATCGGAGATGCCCGCAGTACCAGCGTGGCAGGTGGAATCGCCACCCTGGCAGCCGCCGCCACCTGAGCTTGAGCCAGCAGGGCAGGAGACTCCAGCAGCAGGGTACAGGTTTATGGGGGAGGCTGAGGCCAGCATGGAGGCGGCTCCAGTCCCGCCATCTGAGCCGCTGAAGGTCAGGCAGCCAGAGCCAGAGCTGGCCATGGCCCACACGGAAATTCCAAGAAGCCGCACGGCTTGGAGCCTCGCCAGCAGAGTCGCTCGACAAGTAGCCTATGTGGGTTTGAGAATTTCTCTGTTTGTCCGTGGGTGCATCGCTGCGGCACGCTTCGTTATGCTCTCTGCCCTGGCTGCCGTCACGATCAGTCTCGTGCTCACCGTCCTGTTCGTCGGTGTGGTCAGTCTCCTGTGGTTCAGTCTCGAGGAAAAACCGAACGGCGCGTATCACAGCCTGACGAAGCCCCCGTCGCGCGCCTTGCATGATCCAAAAAGAAATGGATACCTGCTCCTCCTCGGATTCGGCGCCAGTGGCTCGCGCGATCCGGTGCAAGCCGGCTATGAGATCACATTGACCAAGGCTGAGAAAGATAAGGTCAATCTCTGCCTGAACGACGGCGCGGGGTCGCCCTTGCCGCTCCGCTTCGAGGCGACGACCAGCGCCCTCTCAAGATGGTTCCGGGCTCCAGAACCAGTGGCGTACTTCCAGAATCAGGCGACCCAAGTGCGAAACTGGATGGCCCGGCACGACGTCCTGATGAGCCGTTATCGCCAATGGCTCAGGATGTCGTTTGATGATTGGGGCTTTGGCGAACTTGGAACTCCTGATTGTGCCCAGATCTTGGTTGCCCACCGTCTCTACGTCGCGGACGGGTTCTCTCATGAAATGGGGAGAGGGGTCGAGCGGTTGGAAAGTGATCTGGCTGCCTGGCGAACGGTCTTGGCCCAGGCGAAAACGCTTTCGATCAAGATGATGGCGGCAGAGGCCATCAACGATGATGTGGCGGTGATGTCCGGGTTACTGACCAGGCCGGATCTGCCGGTCAAGTTGTTGCCGAACCTGGCGGCCCTAGGGCGGCCCCTCGACGAACTCGAACTCTCCCTGCGCTGGCCCATGCAGAATCACCTGGTGCTCGAAGCAAAGACGATGGAGGCCGGGTTAAAATCTAACGCCGGCGGTGACCGTCCCTTCTACCAGCGTGTCGTGATGCGAATGCCGTTACCAAAACAAAGGACCTTGAACGGCTATGCTTCCCATTATGAGGCAATGATCAAGGCCGCTGAAACGCCGCACAAGAGGCTGCCCAAGCGCTACGACTTTGCTGACACCCCGCCTCAGATCTTCAGCGACTATCTCATGAACCCCATTGATAACGTGCTGGCCATTGGATTGAAGCCGGATTGGGAGGAGCAAAGCGGACGCGTTGTGGAAACCGACGCGTTCCTCCGTTTGGCAGGGCTCCAAGCTCGCATACGTAGGCCACCGCAGGAGTCTAATGTCCCGGCTCGCGTCGCCAGGGCCGGCCAAGGGTTCTACGATCCGTTTACAGGGTTCCCGATGCTGCTCAACGCGAAGAAGGGAAAACTTTACAGCGTTGGGAAGAACGGGAAGGACGATGATGGGGATCCCAAGCTGGACGTCACTGTGTCGATCGCTCCCCAGTCACCATAGACTGAAGCCCATCGTGCGCTCAGCTCCCTGTCCACAGAGAGGCGCCTTCATTTAGTTTGAGCCGAGGAGTGGTGCCAGTTCCACGGGGAACGCGGGCTTGGCCTCCCCCTCGATGTGCTCCGCCAGGGCGCCCAGCCAATCCCCGTCTCAATCGGCCCAGTCCATAGAATCCCGCTGGTCAATCGCCCATCCTCTCTTGCCTGCGGGAACGCCTTGACATGCTTCATCGCTTTTCACCAGAATCAGGCGCGCTGCATCCCCCACGTGGAGGCCCGCGACTATGTCTAATCGGAATCCATTTTCAGCGCGACCCGGAATGAAGCAGGGCGTGACCTCTCGCTCGCCGATGCCGACGCACATCGTCTCGAACGAGGAGTTTATCCCGCCGGCTCAAACGCCGGCGCAGACACGAGTTGAGCGGCTGATTGACGAGACCGGCGAGCTGGCTGGTCGTCGTCTGGGCTTGAGCCGGCGGGACTTCCTGAAGACCACGGGCGGCATGGCCGCGGCTCTCCTGGCGATGAACTCCGTCTTCGGCCGGTTCTTCGACGTGCTGGACGTGGAGCTGGTGGAGGCGGCGGCGTTCGACGAACGCAACGGCGTGCCGTTCTTCATCTTTGACGTCCAAACGCACTATGTCAGCGCCGGCTACGATCCAACGGATGCCGAAGCGTCCCGCAAAGGAGCCGTCACCAAGCAGGGACTCCTCGGGCTCCGTCGTCGCGCGCGCGAAGCCGGCATGAATCCCAAGCTCGCCGGCGATCGCGGGACTCTGGTTGACCTCTCCTGGGAGAATTTCGTCAAAGAAGTGTTCTTGGACAGCGAGACCTCCCTGGGTCTCATCAGCACGCCTCCGGGCCCCTACCCACTGGAGGCGGTGGTACCCCCGAAGGAAATGACCCACATCCGGGACGAGATCAATCGCGTGACTGGTTCGCAACGGATGCTGGCGCATGGGCTGGTCACGCCGCAATTGGGCCGGGCTGACCTGGACTTCATGGACCTGCAGGCCGGCAAGCTGAAGGTGGATGCGTGGAAATGTTACACCGGCTCGCCGCCGAAGGGGTTTGACCACGGCTGGTGGATGGACGATGAGAAAGTAGCCTACCCGATGCTGGAGAAGGCAAGGGCGCTCGGTGTGCCGCGGGTCTGTGTCCACAAGGGACTGCCGTTGGGGCCGGTGGCCGACTATAACCATCCTCGCGATCTGATCAAAGCGGCCAAAGATTTCCCGGACATCAACTTTCTCGTGTATCACTCCGGCTTTCTGAGATCAGGCTCCGTTGAGGAAACCTTTGCGCGCACCGGGCAGATTCCCTGGACAAGTGAGTTCTGCCGGATGAAACTGGCGGAGACGGGGATCAAGAATATCTACATGGAGCTCGGCTCGACATTTGGGCAGTTAGTGACCACCTCTCCAGAGATTTGCGCGCACTTGCTGGGCGAGATCATCAGGTCGTTCGGGGCGGACCACGTAGTCTGGGGGACGGACTCGATCTGGTACGGCACGCCGCAATGGCAGATTGAAGCGTTCCGTCGATTCAAGATTCCGGAGCAACTGATCGAGAAGCACGGGTACAGTCCGCTCACCCGAGAGGTCAAGGCACAGATCTTCGGGCTGAACGGCGCACGGGTGTTCGGGATTGATGCGCACGCAAAACGCAACGAGCTGCCGAAGGATTACCTGAGCCGGATTAAGATGGCCTATCGTGAAGAAGGAGCGGAACCGAGCCATCGGTTTTATGGATGGGTGGCAGGGTAAGTTGGGAGTAAGCCTGACCGCCTTGTGCCCGCGCAACACGCAGCCTCGGATGGCCCTCGTTGGACGCGCGCAGTTTAGGCGGTCAGGCTTACTCCCATCGCGGAAGGACGGGAATGATAAGAGTCGGTGCTCGCTCGACGGCCGCAATGGGGATACCCCCACCACCCTCTCAGTTTGGAGAAAACGATAATAGGAGAATCTTCGCATGAAGAGTGAAATTCTGTATCCGGGAGCCTTTCCGATGGTGCGAGTGGATCTGGCGTCGGGGGAGTGCGTGAAGGCTGAGTCTGGGGCCATGGTCGCGGCCGCGCCAACCATTGACGTGGAAAGCAGGATTGAGGGAGGGCTCCTGGGCGCGCTCTCCAGAAAGGTGTTGACCGGTGAGAAGTTTTTCTTCCAGACGTTGCGCGCGACCCGTGGAGCCGGTGAGGTGCTGCTGGCCCCGACGGTTCCCGGCGACATTGTGATTCTGGAACTTGACGGGGTGAACGAGTACCTGGTGCAGAAAGACGGGTTCCTGGCTGGCGCCGAGGGGGTCAAGATCGAGAGCCGGATGCAGAGCTTGAGCCGGGGCCTGCTGGGCGGTGAAGGGTTCTTTATTCTCCGGATCAGTGGGCGGGGGCAGTTGATCCTCAACAGCTTCGGCGCGGTCCACAAGCTTGAACTAAAACCGGATCAGGAATATGTCGTGGACAACAGCCATCTAGTCGCCTGGACTGCCACGACCAGCTACAACATTGAAAAGGCTGCGGCCGGTTGGATCGCCAGCTTTACTTCCGGCGAAGGATTCGTCTGCCGGTTTCGTGGCCCGGGCGTCGTCTATATCCAGAGCCGCAACCCTGGCGGATTCGGGGCCTGGATACGGCAGTTCATCCCGGTTTCTCAATGACGATTGGTTCATTGAAGCATTGAGTCATTGACACAATCACTCAATGAACAAGCCGTCGATGAATCCACTCTCGGCTAATGCGCTCTGTTTCGGCAGTGATCTTCCAGCGGCAGGGGTCCCCTGCCACGTAGACATTTCATCCGTCGGTCTCTCGATCCAATTCTCTGATTTACCGCGTGAGACCGTCCCCTTTACCGCGCTCGCGGTCGAGGCCGGGGGGTTTGATCACGATCAGCTTGTGGTGAAATGGGCGAGCAACGGCGTTGGCCGAACGGTCTATCTCAAGGAGCCGGCGCTCATTGTTTCCTTTCGACAATTCGTGCCACCCGAACTGATGGCCGATCTGGAGCGCACCGCGGTTTCTGTGCGCCGCGCCAGACAGCGACGGCGGACCTTTTTGCTGGTCGCGGTGGGATCGGTTCTCGCCCTGGTGCTTGCGCTCTGGCTAGGCTTCGACGCCCTGGTCAGGATGGCGGTTGCCCGCATCCCAGTGGAGTGGGAGCAGGCCATCGGAGAATCCGCTCGGCGGGAATTACTCGCCGGGCAGACCGTGGTCACGGAAGGTCCGGCCGTGGCGGCGGTGCAGGAGATCACGAAACGGCTCACCGATCAGATTGAGGAGAATCCCTACCGGTTCAAGGTCACGGTGGTCCAGAGCGACATTGTCAACGCCTTTGCGCTGCCAGGCGGTTACGTCGTCGTGTTCACGGGGTTGCTCAAGAAGGCCGAGAGTCCCGAAGAAGTCGCCGGCGTGCTGGGCCATGAACTGAACCACGTGCTGTTGCGGCATGGGCTGGAGCGGATCGTAAAGACACTCGGACTTGTAGCCGTGGTGGCGATTTTCGTGGGAGATCAGTCGGGGCTGATTGGGCTAGCCAAACGGTTGGGGATCGAGTTAGTGACCCTGAAATTCGGGCGAGAACAGGAGACGGAGGCGGATCTCAGTGGTCTTCATTTGCTCCATCGAGCCAAAATCTCATCCGATGGGATGATCCGTTTTTTCGAGCGCCTGTCGGAATCAGACAAGCTCCAGGTGGAGATGCTCTCGACGCATCCGATGAGCGCAGCCCGCGCCGAGCGGCTCAAGGCCGAAGCCGCGTCACTGCCAGGCCAGACACCGGAGCCCTTCGGCTTCGACTGGATCAAGGTACAGGAATCCTTAGGGCACTGGGAGGCAGGCACCTTGTGAGATCAAACGACCAGCTTCTGCGCATCGGCGTGATCGCAGACACGCACGGTTTCTTTGACCGGGCGATCCTGCGCCATTTTCGAGGCGTTGACCACATTCTGCACGCCGGCGATATCGGAGACCGGTCCGTGATCATCGAACTGCAGAAGATTGCCCCCGTCACGGCCGTCTCCGGGAATGTGGATGGCTTCGAGCGGAGCGGCTTTCAACCCGAGACGATGATCGAACTGGGCGGTCGTCGAATTGCGCTTCGACACATCTTGTACGAAGGCGGGAAACTCACTAAGGATGGGCGCGCGTTCCTGGAGAGAGAACGGCCCGACGTCTGCATCTTCGGCCACACCCATCAACCCAAGGCGGAGTGGCTCGGCAACACGTTGCTCTTCAATCCCGGCTCGGCCGGCCCCAAGCGGTTTCACCTGCCCCGCGCGTTGGGGATCCTGACGATTGCGGACGGCACGATCACGCCAACACACATTGTGCTGAATGGCTAACCTGAGTGATGATGAAATCGCCTGATCTAGCACCAGCGCTTCTTTCCTTCTACCGCTTAATAGGCCTTCATTTCTATTTTCGACTCACAGGAATTCTGATATGAACGAACCGATGGGGATGCCGAACGCTGGAGACGCAGCTAAGTAATAAGGGGGCCATATGATGAAAAAGCTTATGATTATGCGACTCGGAATTGTGTTCGTGAGTCTTCAGGCCGGGTTAGCACTGTCCACTCCAAACCCTGACACCGGTCCAGGTTGCGGCTTGGGCAAAGTCCTCTGGTCTGGATACAAGAGTCAGAAGAATATCGCGCCTCAGGTAATGATGGGGACGACCAATATAACCGGACTGTACCCGTTTGCTATTAGCTCAGGGACATCAGGCTGCACCAACGATGGCCGGATATGGACCGAACACAAGGCGACCATGTTCGCTAGCATCAATTTTGAGAACCTCTCCCAGGAAATGGCGCAGGGACAGGGCGAGCATCTCGCATCTCTTGCCACGCTCATGGGTGTGCCGGTGGAACACAGGGCCGAATTCTACGCCATGGCGCAGGAACGCTATACCTCGTTGGTCCAGGCAGGCGAAACCTCGCCGACAGCGATGGTGAAGGCGCTGTATGACGCGATGGCTAGACATCCGATCCTCGCAAGACTCTATGTCCTCCGCTAAAGTTCATTCGTTGTCTCGGGATACTCCGGGACATTTCGGTGCCAGCGCGCTTCAGCCAGGGTTAACATAACGAGAGAGGTTTGTTGATTCGCCGCGGAGGTCTCTTGTCGTTGTGAAAAGTTTTGCTGGATTCGTACGGGATTTTGTTATATACAGCATCTTCAGTGTGCAGCGGTTCGGCCCGCAAAATTTGAGTCCATTTCAAAAAAAAGGGGGGTATATGCTTAAGAGACTGCTCATCGTTCAGGTTACAGTGATGTTCCTCGCCTCTCAGGCGGGAGTCATTCTGGCTGCCGGAGTTGCCGACACTGGACCCGGCTGCGGGTTTGGCAAAGTTTGGTTCCAAAACTATCCACACACCAAGACCAAAGGTGCGCAGATTCTGATTGCCACGAGCAACTCATTCTTTGGCAGTCAGACCTTTGGGATCAGCACCGGCACCCTCGGTTGCACGGATAACGGCAAATGGTGGGCGGAGGTGAAGACCACCATGTTTGCGGAACTCAATTTTGAGGCACTCTCCCAAGAAATGGCTCAGGGCAAAGGCGAGCACCTGGCCTCACTCGCCACTCTGATGGGCGTGCCGGCTGAGCACCAGGCCGAGTTTTTTGCCATGACGCAAGAGCAGTACACGCCTTTAGTGCAGGTCGGCGAGACATCACCAGTGGCCCTGGTCAAAGCGCTGAACCAAGCGATCTCAGCGCATCCAGTTCTCGCCAACGTTTCAATGAACCGCTAACATTGATCTCCCTCGAGGGTTCCAGCATTCTTGCTGGAACCCTCGAGCGTTTTTCTCCTCCCTTGTGGATCTTTACCATCATACTCCTGTGTTTCCTCATCACCGAAATCTCCTCTGGGGCGACCGAGTCCCCTGCGCCGACCTATGTTCAGGATCTCATCAGCCGTGCGACCCTGGCTAAGCTGGCTGAAGAGCGGGAGTGGCATCTCTTGCTGCACTATCGTGAAAACCTCCTGGGAGGCCACACCAGCGAGCAAGATGACCCTGGGTTCTTCCTGTCCCCTGATGGAAAGACCGACCCGCAAGCGGAGCTGGAAGCCACTCTCCGTCAATTCTTTTCCGATGAGTTGGTAGGACGATCCCGCCAGCCTGCGCAGTGTGCCTTCATCGCACGGTATCAGTGGCTGAAGGAAAAGCTGTCGTTTGATGACGATCGTCTTCCGCCTCAGCCCTGTGAACGTTTTCACCGATGGTATGTCGACTTCGATGTTGAATCCGTAAGCCTGATTTACCCATCGGCCTACATGAACAATCCCGCTTCCATGTTCGGCCATACGCTCTTACGCATTGACCAGAAGGGCCAGACCGAGCAGACGCGTATCCTGGCCTACACCATAAATTATGCTGCAGACGTTCCGCCCGATGCGGGAGTGGAGTATGCGATCCGAGGCATTTTCGGCGGATACAAGGGCTATTTCTCCACCATTCCCTACTATCTCAAGGTTCAGGAATACCGGGACATTGAAGATCGAGACATCTGGGAGTACAGACTGAACTTTACTGAACCGCAGCTCCGCCGGATGCTCATGCACGCGTGGGAACTGGGGAATGCCTATTTCGATTACTATTTTTTTAAGGAGAACTGTTCCTACCACATCCTGTCCCTGCTGGAAGTCGCCGATCCAGCTTTGTTGCTCAGGGATCGATTCTTGTTTTGGACTATGCCCGCGGATACAGTGCGACTGCTAACGGATCAGCCGGGCTTGGTGAAAGACATCGCCTACCGTCCCTCGCGAAGCACGCAGATTAAGCGGAAGCGGGCTGGGCTGTCCGACGAAGAACGAGTCTGGTTCGGCCGCATCACTGAGGATGCGTCCCTTGCTCAATCGGCGGAGTTCAAACGCTTGGCTCTCGCTCGGCAGGCATTCGTGCTGGACCTGGCGTCGGACTATTTGCGCTATCGAAGCGTGACGGATGAGGCCAAAGCCGATTCCTACAAGGAGAGAAATAGGGCTGTCCTCATCGCCAGAAGCGAGTTGAAAGTGAAGTCGGAGGACTTTCGCATCGAACCGTTCACGGCGCCACACGAGCAAGGGCACAGAACTTCCCGGGCTGGTCTAGGCGCTGGCTGGCGCAACGATGAGGTCTTTGAAGAACTCTCAGTGCGGGCTGTCTACCATGACTTGCTCGATCCTGACCCTGGCTACACCCCGGATGCGCAGATCGAGCTGTTGTCCGCAAGTCTTCGCTTTTATGATCGGAGCGACCAAGTCAGGCTGGAGCGGTTCACATTCGCCAATGTCCTCTTACTCTCCCCAATGGATTCGTTGTTCAAATCGCCATCCTGGAAGATCAGCGTCGGCACGCAGACCATTCGGTTCAACGACTGTAACTTATGCAGCAACGGGAATCTGAACGGAGGGATCGGCGCGGCGCTGGAAACGCAATGGCTGCGGCGTGAGGTGTACTTTGCCTTCGCTGAAGCGGACGCGAACTACAGCAAGGCATATGATCCGGATTACCGGATCGGTGGGGGCGGCACGGTCGGGATGCTGGCCAATCTGACCGAGCGCTGGAAGCTGATGCTCTCGACGACCTATCTTCGCTATCCCCTCGGTGACAAATCGGACGATTTTCGCTGGTTCGTGGGGCAGCGCTACACGCTTGGGCAAAATTTGGCGGTCAGATTAGAGTACAACCATCGGGATCACGACAACGACGTGCTGTTTACGGTCCAAGCCTTTTTCTAAGGTGGTCTCTGTTACCTGAAGACTCCCTCTTGCGCCTTCGTGTGAGTCCTGGTATGGAAGGGCCCAGGATATCCCCGGCAGAGGGGGTCCTGATCGGAGGTCGCCCATGGTTGACCAGATGAAAAAGAGGAGTGTGACCGCCGAGGTAAGAGTTCCGCCACACCCGCCATTACGCCACTACTATGAGCGGAATGAACTCAGACAGAGTTTTCTCAACGACCTATTCAACAGGACAGCTTCGCACTACCGTCTTATCGACAAGGCGACAGCATTCGGGTCCGGCCTCTGGTACCGCCGGAAGGCCCTGCACGAAGCGGGGCTGGCACCTGGCATGCGAGTCTTGGACGTAGCTTGCGGGCCAGGCTTGGTGACACAGTGCGCGCTGGACCTGGTTGGCCCTACCGGGCATGTCATCGGACTAGATCCCAGCCTTGGAATGTTGCGCGAAGGTAAGAAGGGCCCATGCCGCAATCTGATTCGGGCAGTGGGAGAGCAGTTGCCATTCTTAGATCACAGTTTTGATTTTCTCAGCATGGGATACGCACTTCGTCATGTCTCCGATCTGCAAGTTGCGTTTCGTGAGTTTCGCCGTGTGCTCAAAGACGGCGGCACGATTCTCCTGCTGGAGATTTCGATCCCTCGATCGGCGACTCTTTCGTGCCTCTCTCGGTTCTACCTCAAAATCGTCTTGGGAGCGGTTTTTGCCGTGACGACTGGGAACCGGGATATGAGGACCCTCATGGGCTACTGGTGGGATACAATGGAACACTGTGTCCCCCCAGGGAGGATCCTTGACTCACTTCGTGAAGTCGGCTTCGTCCGGTGCGAACTGAAGGAATGGTTTAGCGGATTGCTGCGCGACTATCGCGCGGTCAAGGAGTGAAAATCTCGCTGAAACCGCAAGGAAGTGAACATGCGCGACGCGGCTTACATCCGACTGCCTCCAACGCTCAGAGCCTGCGCTACCCTGTTAGTCCTTTCATTTCCAGTTCTGGCCGGGTGTCATTACGACATTCGGTTTGAGGATATCGGGTACTCGATTGGGCAAAAGCAGTACGACGCCGGTCTTGTAGCGGTCATTGCCCCTTATACTGTTGGGCAGGTTGTCTCGATCCACTCCTTCTCGACGGGCATCGCAAACACCTGGGATGCGCGTCCGGGCGTAATGCTCCAGCAGATCGCCGAGGTGGAGTTTCCACAGATGTTCCGGTATTACAAGACCGCCACACAGCACGAAGAACCCGAGCAGGGAGTGACACGCCTGACAGTGGACCTATCTATTTCGCATTACGCCTTTAGCGATTTCCACACCACTGTGGTCGTGCAAGCTCGAGCGTATCGACCTGGTCGCTCGCTCGCGTTCGACAAGTCGTACAGGGAGGAAGGGGAAGGCCAGGGGGGAAAGATGGTCATGGGTGGGGCGTTTGGCATGAAATCCGCGGTTCGTCAATCATCCTTTGATGCTTACAAGACGGTATTCGCCAGGTTACGGGCTGATCTGGCGAACATGCTGGAGATGCCACCTCCGTGAGTTCGGTCTTTCAGTCGATCCATGAACTGCAGCCGTATTGCATTGACAGGATTCCAAAAGAGTGGTTAAAAGAGCAGCCTCATGGCCCTTACTGATGCTTTACCGATAGAAACAGAGGTCGCGAAGCTGATCGTTCAGACGCTCAATCTGAAGATCGATCCTGCGCAGATTCAGCCGGAACAGCCTCTCTTCGGTGAAGGTCTCGGCCTTGACTCCATTGACGCACTTGAACTGTCCTTAGCGATCTCCCAATCCTATGGGTATCAGATACGTTCCGATGATCCAGAGATTGTCGCGACCTTCGCCTCACTCCGGTCGCTGTGCAAGTCGATCGAGAAGAATCGGACGAAGTAGTCACATGTGGCTTTATGAGTACGGCTGCTCTGCTCGGTCCCTACCACCCTGACGGGACATTGGCTTGGACCAATGGCTCCCCGATTACGTGTCATCGTTTCCTCTCCGAGGTTGCCACGCTAGTCGATCGATTGCCGGAAAAGTCGACGGTTATCAACCTGGCTGAGGACCGGTATCGCTTTTTCGTTGGGTTGGCGGCGGCGTTGGTTCGAGGGCAGACAACGCTCCTGCCTCCTGGTCGCGCGCCGAAAGTGTTGACCCAGATTGTCGAAGACTATGACGACAGCTATTGCTTGATAGATGGCCAAGCAGGGGTGGCAGGATTGCCTTCAGTCCACATCCTTTCTGCTTATGGAAGCAGTGAAGAAGGACAGCATGTCGTTCCCCAGATTCCCACAAACCACACGGCTGTGGTGGCCTTCACGTCTGGCAGTACCGGCACTCCTCGTCCAAATCCGAAAACATGGGGCTCACTGGTGGCTGTGGCGCGACACACGGGAGCTCGGCTTGGTCTTACACCAACAGAAAACGTGACAGTGGTTGCAACCGTGCCGCACCAACACATGTTTGGGTTGGAGACTTCTCTTCTGCTGCCCACTCAATTCGGGCTGCCATTCCATACGGGACGCCCCCTCTACCCTGAGGACGTCCGATCGACGCTTGGATCCGTACCGCCACGGCGCATCTTGGTGACGACGCCGTTGCATATCAAAGCTTGCGTGACTGAGCGAACCCGGCTTCCCGGAATAGAATTCATCCTGTCAGCGACCGCCCCACTTCCCATGGCGCTCGCACAGCAAGCGGAGACCCTGTTTGATACCAAGGTATACGAAGTCTATGGGTTCGCCGAAGCAGGCAGCGTGGCGACACGCCGGACTGTTGCCGGTGATATCTGGCAGCTCCTGGATAGGGTCAGTTTGTCGAAGGAGTCGGACCACTACTCTCTTCGGGCCGACTATCTCCCAGAGCCGGTTCCTTTTCCGGATCACATCAGCTTGAAGGGATCACGGGCATTCGTTCTCCATGGCCGCAATGCCGACCTCGTCAACATTGCGGGGCATCGTGGTTCTCTGGGCGATCTAAATCAAAAACTTAACGAAATAGAGGGAGTGCGAGATGGCGTCTTTCTCTTCCCGGAGAAAGACGAAGATCCGGTCACCCGTTTGATGGCCTTTGTCGTCGCGCCGGGGAAATCCGCCGACCAGATTCTGGGTGACCTTCGGACTGT
The DNA here is from genome assembly GCA_020028195.1 of Nitrospirota bacterium. Classification (GTDB taxonomy): domain Bacteria; phylum Nitrospirota; class Nitrospiria; order Nitrospirales; family Nitrospiraceae; genus NS-7. The sequence goes on along the minus strand of JAHWYE010000004.1, from coordinate 8,751 downwards.
CATCGATCCCGTGTTCCTCCCGAGACCGCTCTATCTGGTGCCCAACCTTCCCCGGAACGAGACTGGAAAGCTCACCAGGGAATCACTGCTCGAACTGGCGAGACAACTCAGATGCGAGGATCACCGTGACATATGAACGGATCGTAACCATCGGTACAGATCATCCATCAGTGGCTGGGCATTTTCCGGGGCATCCCGTCGTACCCGGTGTCGTCATGCTTGGCGAAATCATGGAAGCGGTTCGCCAGAGAGTGAGGAGCAACATCGTCTTCGTCGCTATGCCAACCGCCAAGTTCCTCTCGCCCTTGACCCCGGGGGAAACGCTGGTGATCCTTCTTGAACAGGACGCCGAGGAAAGCGTGCACTTTACCTGTCAGGTCGGCTCCCGTCTGGTTGCGAAAGGATGCCTGCATTATCGCCACACGTCCCATGGCGCTGAAGATTCTCAATGAGCTTGCAATGGTTGCGACAGCGTGAGCGCGGGAGCTGGATAGCCATTCAATTCATGGTCTGGGTTGCCCTGCGACTCGGCCGTCCCGCCGCTCGTACATTGCTCTACCCGATTTGTGTCTACTACGCGGTCTTCTCCGGCCGGGCCCGACGGGCAATCCGTCAGTTTCTCCACAGGGTCCTGGGCCGACGAATCAGTTGGCGCGATCTGTTTCATCATTACCATTGCTTTGCCTCCACAATCCTGGACCGGTTCTATCTCTTGGCAGGCCAGCATCATCGATTCCAGGTTGATGTGCAGGGCGCGGAACTGCTCACAAACTATTTGAATCGTGGTCAAGGATGCATACTACTGGGCTCCCATTTGGGGAGTTTTGAGATCGTGCGCGCGATCGGTATGTCTCGACGTGACCTTGAGATCAAAGTACTACTGTATGAAGAAAACGCACCGATGATCAGAGAAGTGGTTCGAAGTCTGAATCCTCAGGTAGCCGATACCGTGCTCTCGGTCGGCGCGCCCGACACGATGCTGCAGGTGAAGGATTGCCTGGACCGTGGAGGACAGGTTGGCATCATGGGCGATCGACTGGTGCAGCATCATCAGACGACGCTCTGTAAATTTTTTGGCACGCTCGCACGATTTCCTACAGGGACCATGAGGCTCACAAGCGTCCTGAAGGCGCCGGTGATTCTCTTCTTCGGCCTCTACCGGGGCGGAAATCGTTACGAAGTCCACTTCGAGCTGTTTGCCGAACAAGTGATCCTCGACAGGGAGCATCGCGATCAACAGATCCAGCAATGGACTCAGCGCTATGCTGATCGACTGGAATACTACTGCCGTTTAGCGCCTGACAACTGGTTCAACTTTTATGACTTTTGGAGTGAACGCTAAGAGCATGGGGTTCCTGCTCGTCCTGTTCACCGCGGCGTGGCTCATGGAAGTGCAGCTTTCCAACCAGATCTGGGCTGATCCCACGACTCCGGCTGAAAGGAGCAGCGCGACTGGTGAGTGGAACGTTGACCAACTCATCAGCGGGCTGGCCAAGCAGAGAGAAGAAACCGCGTCCTTTGAGGAGACGACCTTCTCCTCAATGTTGACCAAACCATTAAGGACGAGAGGGATTCTAAAATTCACGCCTCCATCCAGGCTCGAAAAACATGTGACAGACCCATACGATGAACGCTACGTCATCGATGGGGACAAGGTCCTCTATGAAAACAACCACAAACGCATCAGCAAAACCTTTTCGCTGGAGGACTATCCTGCCTTGCAAATATTTGTGGAAGCGTTCCGGTCGAGCCTCGCAGGCGACCTTGTTACCTTAAAGCGTTTCTACAAGACCTCCTTGGAAGGTGAGCCTCGCCGGTGGTCCCTCATCCTGCGTCCGCAGGACCCTACTATCCAATCAATAGTGCAGAGTGTTCGCTTGTCGGGTGAAGGAGATCGCATGACGAGGGTGGAGAGTCTCCTCCCCGACGGCGATCGATCAGTGCTGGTTATACAGGGGCCGCGTGGTGAATAAACGAGCTGCCGCAGTCATCCTAGGCTGGAGTCTCTTGATGTGTCTAGGCGGCTGGTTTGCGGCCACACGCGTGCCGGTCCGCACCGAGCTATTAGACCTATTGCCGGAAGGACCCACCGCCACCCAACGCCTCCTTCTGAGACAGCTCAGAACCGGTGTCACTGGGCGGCTAATCCTGATGGCGCTCGAGGGTGCGGATGCTGATCGGCTGGCGGAGATCAGCAAACAGCTGGCGGAGTGGATGCGCAAGAGCGGGTTGTTTTACTATGTTGGGAATGGTGTCGAGACATGGACAAAAGAGGAGCGAGACTATCTCTTCCGCTCTCGCTACCTGCTCTCTCCTGACATACAGAAGGACACTTTTGCACCGGACCATCTCCGGGATGCGCTCCAGCAACGCCTCGATGACTTGCGGTCTCCACTGGCTCCCATGATCAAGGAATTTATTCCAGCCGACCCGACTGCTGAGTTTCTGAAGATCCTCTCTACCTGGACACCATGGAGCACTCCCACCAAACATCGGGGGGTGTGGTTCTCAGTTGACCGTCAGCGTGCGCTGCTGGTCGCGGAAACCAAGGCCGCTGGCTTTGATGTCGATGCCCAAGAGAGGGTGCATCAACGGGTCAGAGAAGCCTTTCAGAGCATTGTCGGGTCGAGCACGGGTCCCCTGCATCTGGTCATGACCGGGCCGGGGGTGTTTACGGTTGAAGCGCAGCAAACAATTCAAAATGAAATCTGGTGGTTATCGCTGGTGGCAGCCATTCTGGTTTTCACGTTCTTGTATCTCAGTTACCGATCGTTCACCTTGCTGGTTCTCAGCTTGGTTCCTCTTGCAAGCGGTATTGTGGCGGGAATCATCGCGGTGGATTTCGCGTTTGGTTTCATCCATGGCATTACGCTGGGATTCGGCATTACGCTCCTCGGTGTCGTTGACGATTATCCCATCCATCTGTTCAGCCATCTGACGGGGGAGGGTTCGGCGTCGAACGTCATGCAAGCGATTTGGCCCACGATGCGTCTCGGGGTTATCACCACGGCTCTTGGGTTCTCGGCTCTCTTACTGGCTGGGTTTCCAGGCCTGTCCCAACTTGGCTTGTTCGCGATCGTCGGCCTGTTGACCGCGGCAGCGACGACTCGCTGGGTGCTCCCCTTCTTAGTTCCTGTTGGGTTCTGCCCCCGTCGATCCGGGACGGGCCTGGCGGGCTTAGCTGATCAACTAACGAGAGCGCGTCTGGTGGTTCCGGTCTCCGTGCTCCTTGCCATCGCCGTGCTGATATGGTCGAATACACCACTTTGGGAACAGGACATTGCCAACTTGAGCCCGATCCCATCCAAGAAGATAAAGCTGGATCAAACCTTGCGCGCGGAACTCGGTGCCCCTGATCTTCTCGATTTCATCGTGATTGAGGGTTCGACCGAGGAGGAAGTCCTGCAGCGGAGTGAGGACGTGACGCCGGCCCTCGATCGCCTGGTGAGGCAGGAAGTTTTCACCGGGTTCGACATCGTCACGCGCTATGTGCCAAGCCGTCGCACGCAGGCCATGCGCCAGGCAGCCTTGCCGGACCAGCAGACCGTGCAACACAACATCAGGGTGGCCCTGAAGGGACTGCCCTTTAGACCGACCCTCTTTCAGCCTTTCGTCGAGGCGATCCAGAAGTCCAAGACGCAGGCATTCCTTGAAAGCCAAACGTTCCGTGCGACAGCGTTGGGACTCAAGGTGGACTCGTTGCTGTTCGAGCGAAGCGGAGGGTGGGTCGCTGTGGCGCCGCTACGAGGCATCACGGACCGAGATCGTTTACACGAGGTGGTAACGGCATGGGGGAAGCCATCTATCTCCTATCTCGACCTCAAAGGGGAATCCAATCGCTCGGTCATGGCCTACCGGAATGAAACCCTGACCGTCGTGGGTTGGGGAACACTCGCCATCGGGTTCGTGCTGTTCATAGGGTTGCGGTCGCCATCGACGGTGTTGCGAGTCATGATTCCGATCGGTAGTGCGATCGTGGTTGTGGGAGCGCTCCTTCACAGTTTCGGAGAACGATTGTCGCTCTTTCACGTGGCTTCCTTCCTCCTCGTGATGGGGCTTGGCTTAGACTATGCGCTGTTCTTCAACCGAAGGCATGGCACTGAGACCGAACGAGACCGCACAGTGTATGGTCTCCTCGTCTGTAGTACCACAACCATCTTGGTCTTTGGTGTCTTGGCCTGTTCACAGCTTCCGGTCCTCAAAGCCATCGGGATGACTGCCGCGTTGGGCTCGTTCATCTGTTTACTGTTTGCCGCGCTGCTTGCGGACCAAGGAGCCCGTGAAGCTTAAGAAGCCAGCCAAGAAGCCTCTCGTTCTGAGTGCCTATACCGTCGTGACTGCTCTTGGAAAGGGACTCGAACCGACCTATGCGGCGTTACGAAGTCGGCGTTCTGGTCTGCGGCCTTGCGACTTCGAGGACGTGGGGATAAAAACCTATATTGGCCGGGCCGATGGTTTAGAAGACTTGCCGGTCGGCAGTGGCTCAATAACAAAGGGGTTGGAGCAGTTCGACTGCCGGAATAATCGGTTAGCTCTCCTCGGGCTACAGCAGGATGGGTTCACGCAAGCCGCAATTGAGGCTCGGGAGCGCTACGGCACACACCGCGTGGCCGTCATCCTGGGCACCAGCACTTCCGGCATTCTGGTAACGGAACACGCGTATCGCGAACGTGACCCCCAGACCGGGGCCTTGCCGGCATCTTTCATCTCTCGGTACCGATATACCCATAACATGTTCTCCCTCGCCCATTTCGTCCGGGCTTACCTCAGCCTCCAAGGACCAGCCATGGTCATCTCGACCGCGTGCTCATCCAGCGCGAAAGCGTTTGCCACCGCCTCACGATTCATCGAGGCGGGATTCTGCGATGCTGCCATCGTGGGAGGCGTCGATAGCCTGTGTCTCACGACCCTCTATGGATTCGGAGCGTTGGAACTGATGTCGAGCGGTCCTTGTCGTCCATGTGATGAGGATCGTGACGGGCTGACGCTAGGCGAGGCGGCCGGCTTTGCGTTGCTGGAAAAAGCCGAGCGTGCGGCACATGCTGGGGCAGTGGCATTACTGGGCTACGGGGAGAGTTGTGACGGGTATCATATGTCACATCCCCATCCGGAAGGGGCTGGGGCGATCAGAGCGATGCAAGGGGCGTTGCTGCGGAGCGGGCTCAATCCTAGAGACATTGACTACATCAATCTGCACGGAACCGCAACCAGGGCGAACGACAGCATTGAAGATAAAGCCGTCCACTCGGTGTTTGGTTCCTCGATCCCCTGCAGCTCGACCAAAGGGTGGACGGGCCATACACTGGGGGCAGCGGGAATCACGGAAGCGGTCATCGCCGCGATATGTCTTACGCGCGGGTTTATTCCCGGCACATTGAATACGACTCGAGTCGATTCCAGCCTGAGAAGCTCCGTACTGTTGAAGAATCAAGAGCAACCAGTTCGCCGAGTGTTGAGCAATATCTTTGGGTTTGGTGGCAATAACTGTAGCCTGATTCTCGGGACTGTCTGATGCGCCTGTATGTGAACGGAATCGGAACGCTGGGGCCGGGTCTCATTGGATGGAAGGAAACCCGAGCCGTCTTGGCCGGGGCATCTCCTTACCGAGAGACGGCACGACCGGAACCCACGGCGAGCATCCTTCCCCCGAACGAGCACAGGCGGAGCAGTACCATCGTGCGCTGGGCAGTGCATGTCGCCCAGGAGGCCATCGAACAGGCGCAAGTGAACCCACGTAAGGTCGCGACGGTCTTTGCCTCTTCCTGCGGAGAAACCGGTGTCCTGGATCGACTCTGCACAGCCCTTGCGACACCGCAACGGGTGATTTCACCCACGCTGTTCCACCATTCCGTCCATAATGCTGCTGCCGGCTATTGGGGTATCGCCACGGGCTCACAGCAATCGTCAACTGCTCTGGCTTGCAATGATTCTTCTTTCTGTGCCGCGTTGCTGGAGGCAGCCGCTTATGCGCACATCGAAGAAAGTCTTGTGCTCCTCGTGGCCTATGATCTCCCTCCTCCCCTTCCACTCTATATAGCGCGACCCCTACGCGAAGGATTCGCGGCCGCGTTCGTGTTGGCAGGGACTCCTGTAGACCACAGCCTCGCGCAGCTTGATCTCAATCTTTCTGATGACCTCTCGGGGGACGTGACAAACATGGAGGATGCAGGATTGGAAGCCCTTCGGAGCGGGAATCCAGCTGCGCGGTCGTTACCACTCCTGGCTGCCGTTGCGGGGCACCAAGCCACGTGTGTATGTCTTGAGTATCTGGAGGATCAGCGCCTGTTGATCCAAGTCACACCATGCCAGTCATGAGCAAAACCGACCTCTGTCGATTGATTCCGCATGAGGGAGCCATGTGCCTCTTGGACGCAGTGGAACAGTGGGATGAGATCCGCATTACTTGTCGGACAGGATCGCATCGCAACGCGGCCAACCCTCTTCGGCGCGGGAACCAGTTAGAAGCCATCTGCGGGTTAGAATATGCGGCCCAGGCCATGGCTGTTCATGTCGGCATTCTGAACGAAAAGACCGCGAATCAGGCTGTCGTGGGTTATTTAGGTGCAGTGCGAGACTTATCTATCCAGGTCCGTTCCCTCGATGATGTGAAAACCGATTTGACCATTCACGCCATACGTCTGATTGGAGATGCGACCACCTTCATCTACACCTTTCGCGTGTCGGCCGAGAACCGGGAGTTACTGAGCGGGCGCGCGTCCATCTTCCTGAAATATCCTGATCAACATACATGAAGCGAGCCCTAATCACAGGTGGAAGCGGGTCGATTGGCTCGGCGATCTGTCGAGAACTGGCGAAGGATGGACTCTCCGTCGTCGTCCATGCTCATCGCCATCGCACTTCGGCTGAAGACGTTGCCAATCAGATCCTCCGGGCAGGAGGATCAGCCATCGTCGCTTGCTTCGATGTCACCGATGCCGAGGCAGCCCAACGTGCACTGACACAGATTCTGGAAGCCGGTCCGATCCAGGTGCTCGTGAACAACGCAGGTATCCACGACGATGCCCCGATGGCTGGCATGCGTGCTGATCAATGGAACAAGGTGATCGCGGTCTCGCTGTGCGGCTTTTTCAATGTGACTCAGCCGCTGCTCCTGCCTATGATTGGCACACGCTGGGGACGGATCATCACGATCTCGTCGATCTCGGCTATGCTTGGAAATCGCGGCCAGACGAATTATGCAGCTGCCAAGGCGGGGCTCCACGGCGCCTCCAAATCGCTTGCGCTGGAAGTCGCCTCCCGTGGGGTGACCGTCAATGTGGTGGCGCCAGGCATTATCGAATCGCGCATGGCCGAGCAAACCTTCAAACCGGATAAGATTGAGGCTCTCGTGCCGATGCAACGGGCCGGCACACCTCAAGAGGTTGCACATTTGGTTGCATTTCTGGCCTCGGAGAGAGCGGGTTATATCTCCGGTCAGGTAATCGGGGTCAATGGTGGGATGGTATGAACGTCCAACGGAATTCAGTGACCAACTCCCCGACTGGGTACTGGATCGTGATCCCAGCCTATAACGAGGCGGCGACCATCAGGGGTGTGGCATCGCGGGCGTTCCGACAGAGCAAGAATGTGATCGTCGTAGATGATGGGTCTACCGATGGCACGAAAGAGGCCCTGAGTGGTTTGACCGTGATCGTGCTCAAGAATCCCACGAACTGTGGGAAGGCTGGCAGCCTGTGGCGCGGATTTCAATACGCATTGGAGGCCGGAGCATCCGGGGTCGTCACCCTGGATGGAGACGGTCAGCATGCGCCAGAAGAGATCCCCAAACTGATTAGTGCAGCCATTGCTTCCCCCGATCATCTCATTATCGGGGCTCGTCGGAGGGACCAACATCGCATCGCGTTCTGGCGCTATCTCGCGAATCGTATCGCAGACTTTTGGATATCCTGGGCTGCTGGCGCCACGTTCCACGACAGCCAATCGGGCTTTCGGGTGTATCCGACCTCATTATTAAGGAATGTGAAGGTCCCGTACGGAAAGAGCAGAAGTTTTGTCTTCGAAAGCGAGATACTCATCGAGGCCACTCGCGCCTGCTATCGGACTGTGACAGTTCCGATCGATGCCTTGCGGCGTGCGGGAGCCAGACCGAGCTACTTTCGCCCGGTGCTCGATATCGTCCGCATCACGCGGATGGTGGCGTGGAAGATTCTTTCGAGGGGCTTGTATCTGCAAGGCCTGTACGCACTTATCAAAGCCTCTGCGGAGGGCGGTCCTGACATCGTCCAAGCGAACAATGAGGACAAATCGAGGAACACAGAACGTCTGCCTTCAGGAACGTCGCACAAGCTGCCTCTCTAAGTGCGCAGATCGGGCTTTCCACAATACGTCCATTTCATGTGACCGGGCGCGTCCTGGTCCTTGACGACCCCCAATAAATATGGCATAGAACCACGCCGTCTCTTAGTGTTGCTAACAGGCCGCCTCAATTCCATCACGGCCCCCACTCCGGTCGATTGATAGGAGACAGCGATGAAGAATAATCGGATCGTTCTGACCACCTTCGTAGTTCTGCTCGTCATTGGCGGCTTGCTCAGCTGCAGGAGTACCTACCACAGTTCGTGCGTGGATCAAGCGGTCAAGCCAGTTGACCTTGTTAAGGTTAAGTATCGCATGTTGAAGGTGGGAGCTGTAGGGGAGAGTACGGGTTTTAAGCTTCTCTGGATCCCATTCGCCAGTCCGACTGATGCCGAAGCCAAGCGCGATATGCTCGATCGACTCAAGCAAGAAGGG
>JAHWYE010000268.1 GCA_020028195.1 Nitrospirota bacterium | reverse complement strand
TCACGATCGCCGCGCTTTCCCAGTCTTCGAAAATCCATTCCTCGCGTCGGATCCCGTCCTTGGTGTGACTGACGTTGATTGTGTTGGGCGACCCCCAGGCCTGCAGAACCTGCTCGCGAGTCATCCCGACCATCACCCGCTTGGTCTGGATGTGTTTTTCGAACGTCGGGTCCAGTAGCTGGGGAACGAACCGCCAGGCCAACATCCAGACGAAGAACAGCGCGAAGCAGGCGTAGATCGTGAGGCGAACCGGCCGACGACATAGGAACGGCTTTGGCTCGAGGCGGGATAACTCCGTAGGAGACGCTGTGGGACTGTGTAGAGGGCCCACTGGAGTCATAAACTTGTGTACGGAGTCTAAACAATCGTTGAGGGGGTAGTCAAGAAAGCCGAGGACCATGTTTATCGAAGTTGATAGTAACCCCAATTGCGAAAGCTCGCTATTCGCGCGATTCAAAGAGGCCGGGCCGGCCAGGAAGGTCGTGCAGGTCAGAAGCTTCGAGCGACGCGCCGAAGGGGAATGGTGCTGGGTGACGGGGTGGAGCGACGACCCAGCGCAGCCCTGCTGTCCTGCCTATGGGCAAATGGTCGAGGACTCCGGCGCCGGACTCACTAATCTGATATTCGGCGGGATCTGGGGTGTTCGATTGAAGCCCGTGTCGCTGCTAGAAGACTGGAGTCTTGAAAGCACGAACCAATGGGGCGAGCCGTATCTGTCGCTGGCGGACTCGAGAGACATCAAATACGCAGATGAGGAACAACGTTAATCGTTAAACGTAAAGCCGACTTCGTGTGACCTCGCTTCCCGTTAACGATTAACGTTTAACGTCTTGGTCAATCGGCGTACTTCGGAACGGGGATCTTCTTGGTCGGTGGCGGCGCGGGCGCTGGTTGCTGAGCGAATTCCTTGGAAAAGGGGTTCAGGATCGGTTCGTGCGTCAGCCGCTGACGTTCTTTGACCATTTGGATGCTCTGTGCGCTGACTTCCATCCGGTCTATTCGGGACTGGAGAGTCAGGAATTCCGGAAGCCCTTGGAGCGCGAACATCTGATAGGCCAACGACCAATCGAGCCGCTCTTTGCCCTGCTCTCGCACAATGAAGCGAGCCTCGGGGCTAGGAGGTCCTTTGAACAGGAGCACCCAGATATTGGAGCGAAACGAAGGTGCGGTGGGTTCGGCTGGCGGCCGGAATTCAGGAACCAGGGCTGGTATCCGTTCGATCGGGATGGACGGCGAAAACTCGATGTCCACCAGCTTCACGTACAGAGTGGGAGCGTCTGAATTGTCCTTCAGATCCGGGACATAGCTGAACGAGTAGCGTACCTCAATCCCCTCGCGCGTGTACTTATAGACATCCTCGCCATTTTGAGGCGAAATAAGTTTCCTGTAATAATTCTCCCAGTCGCTGAACGAGTAGTAGTTGAACACGCGCAGCGCGGCTTTTCGGTCCCGGACCGCGTGCGGCGGGCCGAGCTTCTCGCGCAGTTCCGATTGCGTGAGACCCAGGTAGCCGTCTTCAAAATAGGGACCAGCGAGAGCGACGTTTGGAAGCAGAAAGGGGAGGAGTGCGGAGGACAGAAGTGTGAGCCGCGCGACACTCAATACTGCAGCGAGCATGCGTGGGATCAAAGCCATCCCTGACGAGTGAGCGCATACTAACGGTGAGCCTGCTTAAAGTCAATACAAGGGGCGCGTTCGACTTGCTTGGTTTGGGGTGATCCAGTATCATGACGAAACCAGTAGTTTCCGCGAAATACCAAAGGGATCGGAGCAGGACGGGTCTTGCATTTGCGTTGGCCATCTAACAGCTTCGTAGTAGGAGCGGAGAGCCTCGGAACGTGACTGAATTAGAAAACCTATTGCAACGCCGCATCGTCATCCTCGATGGCGCGATGGGCACCATGATTCAGTCGTATCAGCTCGATGAATCAGGGTACCGCGGGCGACAGCTTGCCTCCCATCCTTATGACCTCAAGGGGTGCAATGACCTGCTGTGCCTCACCCAGCCGGAAATCGTCGAGACGATTCATCGTCAGTATCTGGAGGCTGGGGCAGACATTATCGAAACCAACACGTTCAATTCCACCTCGATCTCGATGGCGGATTATCATCTAGAGCATTTGGTCTATGACCTGAATCTGGCCGGAGCCAGGGTGGCGCGCAGAGCCGTTGAGGCGGTGAAGGCGAAGCACCAAGACCGTCCGGGATTCGTGGCTGGGGCCATTGGACCAACCAATCGCACGGCGTCGATGTCGCCGGATGTCAACAATCCCGCGTTTCGATCAGTCACGTTTGATCAACTGGTCGCCGCCTACACCGAACAAGTGCGTGGATTGATGGATGGCGGGGTCGATCTGCTCTTGGCAGAAACGGTCTTTGACACCCTGAACCTGAAGGCAGCCCTCTTCGCGATCGATCAGTATTTCGAGCAGCAGGGGCGCCGTGTGCCTGTGATGGTCTCGGTGACCATTACGGATCGAAGCGGGCGGACACTCTCTGGGCAGACCGTGGAAGCGTTTTGGAACTCGATTTCGCACATGCCTCTGTTGAGTGTGGGGATCAACTGCGCCCTGGGCGCCAAGCAGATGCGTCCATACATCGACGAGCTTTCGCAGATCGCTCCGGTGCCTATCAGTTGTTATCCTAACGCCGGATTGCCGAATGCCTTCGGCGGTTTTGACGAAACACCGGACATCATGGCGACTGATCTTGGGGAGTTTGCCTCCAACGGCTGGCTCAATATCGTTGGTGGCTGTTGCGGGACCACACAGGCCCATATCAAGGCCATTGCGGATGCGGTGCATGGATTGCTTCCGCGCCGGCTCGCCACTCCAGAGCCCTATACCCGCCTGAGCGGTCTGGAGCCTTTGACGATTCGCCCCGAGACCAATTTCGTCAACATCGGGGAACGGACCAATGTGACCGGTTCACCCGCGTTCGCCAAACTGATCCTGAACGGCGATTATGAAGCAGCCCTGTCCGTCGCGCGTCAACAGGTTCAAGGGGGCGCCCAGATCATTGATGTGAACATGGACGAGGGCATGCTTGATTCGCACGAGGCGATGACGACCTTTCTGAAGCTGATCGCTTCCGAGCCGGACATCGCCCGTGTGCCGACCATGATTGATAGCTCCAAGTGGTCAGTGATCGAAGCGGGGCTGCAATGCGTCCAAGGCAAACCGGTCGTCAATTCCATCAGTCTGAAGGAAGGGGAGGAGGCGTTCAGGCAGTGTGCTAGGCTGATCAAACGCTACGGGGGTGCGGTGGTGGTCATGGCCTTTGATGAGAAGGGCCAGGCCGATACCTTCGATCGGAAGGTCGACATATGTACCCGCGCGTGTCGGATCTTGACCGAAGACATCGGTTTTCCACCGCAAGACATCATTTTCGATCCCAATATCCTGACGGTCGCCACCGGAATTGAGGAGCACAACAACTACGCGGTCAATTTCATTGAGGCGACTCGGTGGATCAAAGCCAACCTGCCGTACTGC
>JAHWYE010000267.1 GCA_020028195.1 Nitrospirota bacterium | reverse complement strand
CGTTCGGCGGATCAACTCATGGTAGCACGCGTGCATCCTGACAATACGAGTAGGAAAGAAATTCTCAATACGCCCTATGTGTACCGTACTGAAGCCGATCTTCCTGCGGGATTAGCTCAAACGACTGCTTGCTCGCCAGCCGCTCGTACATAAGCCGGCGTGTGTCTTCCCGGACCTGCTTGACCGCTTGCTCGACTAACTGTGGTTCCTCTTCAGACTTCAGTACTCCATTCACACTTTGGATGGAAGACAAGCTCGTGATCTCAATGCCCATGTCGAAAGGCAGCATAGCCACTCTTGGCCGGTCAGCCGGCGGTGGATCCGGCTTCAAGTCGGACTTGAACCATCCGCAGGCCGCCAAGCTGAGGCCCGCTCCAAGAGTGATGACACAGACGCTCGCGCGGAACACGTTTCTGGCGTTCATGACACAATTCCTTCCAAGCTCACGGGAAATTCTAGGCAGATGAAAGCTGATTCGGCTCGAAGGGACGTGAACGCCGTCTCAGATGCGAAGGGGCGGGAGGAAACGTACTGATAAGGGTGGCAACGTGCGGTTAGAGGGAGCGACAACAAACTGGGAGAACAGGAGGACGGACGGGAGAGCCTCAAGACCATCAGATCCGACAATTCCAAAGCCATGACCGGCTGTCTTCGCACCCGGCACATGACCACCGACACTGGGCACCGTCATGTTTTCGGCCGGATCTTCGACATCCTGCTGAGGAAGCGAAGATTCAGCAGTCTCTGCCTCAAAAGGCTCGAAGACCAGGTCCTCTACCACATCGACCGAGGCAGTCGCAGCGAGGAGGATCGCCAGCCAGGAGAGGGTTCGCAAGAGGCTGCCCTTGTGCAGGTGTCTCATCGACTCGTTCCCGGGAAAGATTCAAGGACCTCGTTAAGAAAACTATACCCGATTAAGAACCCCCACGCAAACGTTTACTGGAAACCGAGAGCGGAGTCCTAAACAGCTTGTCGCACGTTCGATTCGTGTCGGGAGCCCCCTGCTCACCGCTCCGGATGGCGGGCTGCGGTGACCACATCGGCGAAGGCGAGCAGGCTCTTGCGTTCGTCGTCGTTCAGCGCCAGCAAGAGATGGGTTTCGTCGGCATGCATCAGTCGCAGGCTTAGAAATGGCTCCTCTTGGCGTTTTTCCCGGTTCTCCCAGACCGCATCAATGACTTGGACCTTATCAAGATCGCTGACTGACACCACATCGTACCGGAAATAGGAATCACCGATAACCATGTCGTAGAGTACCTTCCCGCTGGTAAGCACCAGAATATTAAAGCGGCCCTGCTCCTCGTACCCCTCAGGCAGAAACCGATTGATATGCACCCGTGCCACCTTGCGATCGCCGAGGGCCGCTTTAATTTGTGTCGCCAGCGCCGCATAGTCGATCTGCAAGGCTCGCTCGTCGGGACCAGTGGCGGTCACTGCGGCGCCTTTTACTTTCTCCAACACCTCTGCTGCTGTCATGAGCCCAACCATAATCTGCTCCCCTTTCGCAATGAACCAAGGAAAATCGTTTTTAGACGGAGGTACGGTAACTGGAGTGCGCGTCCCAATGCAAGGGATTTTGGGCACGCCGGCCACTCGCCTCGGGCGAGCACTGAGCCAATTTACCGTTGAGCAAGAAATGCTCGCTCAAAACGCACCACCCCCGCCTCGTCGATAATTTGTAACCGCAGGCTGGCCCCATTCACCGTCATCAGGCCGAAATTCGAGAATCCGCCCTCGCTATACAGTGTTGTCGGACGAAAGGCAGGATTGGGCGGGATTGGGCGCCCCTGTATCGCGGATAGCGGACCGCAGATGAATTCGTGAAAGTCCGGGACGCCATCTCCACTCGGATCGTATGCATTCGCCTGCGCATAGTGGACATCGGCTGCAAGCCAGACCACGTTGCGGATCTTCCGGTCGAGAATCGTTTGCACGATGGCGCGCAACTCTGTCTCAAAACCGGTTCCATCCACCGGCCTCGCCCAACTGTCATTCCCGGGGACAAGCGTCGTCCCACCCTTCGGGTTCGACAGCGGCACGCTGGTGGCGATCAGCTTCCAGGTGGCGGTCGAGCGAGCAAGTCCGCCCAGCAGCCAGTCTCGCTGGGCCGATCCCAACATCGTCTTGCCTGGTCCATCCGGCTCCGCATTGGAGCTGCGATATTGCCTTGTGTCCAGGATGAAAAGTTCCACATCAGCTCCTCGACGGACCTGCCGATACAGGCGGTATGGATCGTCAGGCGGAGTTCTGATCGGCCAGTATTCCAGGAGGGCTTGGCGACCAACCAGCATCAAGGGTTCGTGCGGCCCGGAAAAATTGTTTCGGACCTCATGGTCGTCCCAGATGGCATAAACCGGTACGGAGGCCAGAAACCGTTGCAAGGCCGGGGCCTCGCGCTGATATCGGTGCTTGGCGCGGAACTGGCTCAAGGTCGTCGCGACGAAGTCGCCACCAGGCGCATTGGGAGGTGATGGACAGACATCATCCCCGTAAATGGTGTCGCCTAACAACAAGGCAAAGGCCGGCTTCACGGCCAGCATCTGATCGAAAATCGGGTAGCCTCGATCTGTGTCACGGCACCGCTTCTGCCCACCCAGGTCTCCGCTCCACAGAAATCGAACGGGTTCCGAGATATTGTCCTCGGCTGAGGTGACAAAGCGACCCTCTTCACCTTTTTCGGCTTGCTCGCTCTTCACCCGATACCAATAGCGGGTGGCGGGCACCAAGCTTTCCAATCGGATGGTCGCTGTGAAATCATGGTCGGCATGAGTGATACTGGGGTCCGAAGTTCTGGGCAGTTGCCGAGGTTCTACGTCCGGGGCCCACTGAACGATGACTTTCGCAGGACCAGTAGTACGAAACCAGACCAGCGCCGAGTGACTGGTGACATCGCCGGTCGCAACACCGTGAGCAAGAACATGATGCCCATCGAAGGGACTGTCCGGGGGCAGGCCTGGTCTATAGGTCGGCGCGCACGTCACGAGGAGCGCTAGCTGTATCAGGAGTCCTACAGCCAAGTGACTGGTTCGTTGAGCGTTCTGCACGGACCCCCCAGATACCGGAAATCATGTGTGACCGTCAAGCAATGACTCATCTGCCATTGCATTCCAGAAGGCTGGTCCGGCATACTCTCCTTCAAAGCTGACAAGCGACGAGTGAGGGCGGTCTATGAGCGAACAGGCTTGCTTGATTGATGGATGTAAGGCGCGCGGCTATGCACCGGCTGGAACCGGCTCACTGTGCAAAGAGCACTTCCTGGACTTTGTGAAGTGGCGGAGGCGGAAAGGATCGGGGATGTTTCACAAGTACGGTGCCATGACGATGGATGAACGGGATTCAGTAATGGTCGAGTGGCGCAAGACTGTCACCCTAGTCGAGTAGTCTTACTGGCATTAGCCAAGCAGTGCAAACTCCTCTCTTTCCTTTTCCTTCACTTTACAACCTACCCTGTCCCCATCACGGGCGACCCATGATGGTGGATGATCTTCCACTGCTCCC
>JAHWYE010000266.1 GCA_020028195.1 Nitrospirota bacterium | reverse complement strand
TATCTGCAGATCGTTCTGGCTGAGCAGCAGCCTCCAGTTGAAGTGGCTGGGATCGTCCGTTCGGTAAGCGACAGAGGAATCTCATTCAAGTTTCTTCGCGCAGCTCAAGAGAACAAGCGCCTGCTGGAGTTTCTTCATGGGCAAACCGGAGGAGCGGAATCTGCCGTCCATTCTGCACGACATCTCCTTCCCGCAGAGCCGGCAGAGCCGGGATAGTTCTCCCTTCAAGGCGCTGGTCACCTTGAGACCAGGTCAAGGCGGTGCCGATGCGTCACAAGTGGCAAGGCGACCCGCGACCGCCGCAATCCCCCAAAATACGAGGCTGGCTGCTCCTCGCGGCTCTCGGAGTCGCGCTGCTTCCACTCAGGCTCGCCGAGTTTATCGCGGCAGATCTCCTGCCGGCCTTTTCGAAGGACGTCTGGTCGCTCCTCACGACACCTGGGACAGAGGCCTACCATCCCCTGAATGCTCCTATCTTGCTCTTCGAGCTGGTGGGGAATCTTATCCTGTTGGTCGCCTCGCTCGTGCTCGCCGTCTTGTTCTTTCAAAAAAGACGGGCGGTGCCCATCCTCGCTGTCAGCGTGCTCGTCTTCGCCTTCGTCTTTTATGTCGGGGACTACTTCGCGGCTCGTCAGCTCCCCGCCGTTGCGAGCCAAGACGACACGGAATCCAGGCTCGACTTGGCCGGCGCCTTGCTGGTGTGCGCAATCGCCGTGCCGTACTTCCTGGTCTCGAGGCGCGTGAAAGAGACCTTCGTCCGCTGACAAGGTGAGAGAAGGATCAGCGTGTGGCCGGCAGGAGCGACTGCGCGCGCTGGAGCGATTCTCCGCCTAAATATTTCGACGGATCGGGCGAATCCTGTCCGACGCATTGAATGGCTTCTCGCGACGACATGTTGCCCCCGATGACTTGGTCGACGCCTCTGTCTTGGCCCGGACCGCGCTTCGGATTGCCGACGGGACGGCTGAACGAATCCCTCCCGATCCGCCGCTTGATCGAAAAGGACTTCGCATGGAGATTTGGTCTTGAAATGGCTCAACGACTGAGGCATCTTGATGACATCTCTTGTCCCTCAGGCAGAGACGGAAGTGAATGACCGCCAATGAAGGTCGCCACGTTCAATGTGAACTCCCTCCGCAAGCGCCTCCCCGTGGTGTTGGACTGGCTGCAGCAGCACCGACCCGATATCCTCTGCCTGCAGGAAACCAAGGTTCAGGATCAGGACTTCCCCGCGCCCGCCTTCGTTTCGTCCGGCTATCACCTGACCTTTCGCGGGATGAAGTCATACAACGGAGTCGCGGTTCTGACCAGGACTCCACCCGAAGCGGTCTTTTATGGGCTCGATGATGGGAAAGACCCGGATGAGGCACGGCTCCTGCGGGTGGTCGTGCAGGGCATGCCGATCATCAACACCTATATCCCCCAAGGATTCGAGATTGATTCTCCGAAGTACCAATACAAGCTCGAATGGTTCACGCGGTTGCGCCGGTACTTTGAGAAGCACCTCTCGCCCAAGAAGCCGGCCATCTGGTGCGGCGACATGAACGTGGCCCCGACCCCCATTGACGTCCATAGCCCCGAGAAGCATCTCAAACACGTCTGCTTCCATGAGGATGCCAAGCGGGCCTACCAGCGGACGATGTCCTGGGGCTTTATAGATGTCTTCCGCAAGCTCTATCCCGACCGGCAGCAATACACCTTCTGGGATTATCGCGCGCCCAGTTCGTTGGAGGCCAACAAAGGCTGGCGGATCGATCATATCTTGGCAACCGCGCCCCTCGCCGAGCAATGCACGAAAGTTGAGGTGGACATCGAACCGCGACGAGCGAAGGAGGCCTCCGACCACACCTTCTTGTGGGCGGAGTTTGCGGTGTGAGGTCCGAAGGTCCTTACTTGATCGCGACTGCCTTGACCTGTTTGTAGGTGGTGTGGCCCTGCAGGACTTTCTCGATCCCGTCTTGCACCAGGGTCGTCATCCTTTCGTCGAGGGCGAGTTTGAGCATTTGACTGGTCCTGGCTCTCGACTGGATCAGGGCTTTCATTTCCTCCGTACCCAGCAAGAGCTCGTGCAAGGCGATCCGGCCCTTGAAGCCTGTGTGATTACAGGCGTCACAGCCATTCCCGCGGAACAGCCCGAAGTCCGCATCGTATTCGATGCCCAGGTTTTTCCAGTATTCCGTCCCGTAACCACGGACCAACTCTTCGTACTCCGCTCGTGACGGGCGATACTCCTCTTTACAGGATGAGCAGATTCGCTTACACAGCCGCTTGGCCAGGACGCCCAGCATGGCATCGGCAAAGTTGAACGAGTCACATCCCAGGTCCAGCAAGCGGGTCACAGTCTCGACCGCGCTGTTGGTGTGCAATGTGCTGAGCACCAGATGCCCGGTGAGGGAGGCCTCTAACGCGATATCGGCAGTCTCCCTATCGCGCATCTCCCCGATCATGATCACGTCCGGGTCGCCCCGCAAGAAGGCGCGCATGGCCGTCGCAAAGGTGAATCCGATCTTCGGATGAACTTGGACCTGGCGGAGGCCGTCTTGCGTGATCTCGATCGGATCCTCGGCGGTCCAGATCTTCCGTTCTTGCGTGTTGATGCGGCTCAGCAGCGCGTGCAGCGTCGTGGTCTTGCCCGATCCGGTCGGGCCTACGCACAAGATGACGCCGTAAGGCTTCTCCGCGATCCGCGTGAGCTCATCGAGTGTGCGCTGGGAGAGGTCCATGGCCTCAAGCGGCATCGGCTCCTTGGCCGTCAGGATGCGCAAGACTACATCTTCGTTGTGTCCGGCAGTCGGAATAGTGGCGACTCGGAGTTCGATTTCCTTCTTTCCCCCAAGCCTGAACTTGATCTTGCCGTCTTGAGGTTTGCGGCTCTCAGCGATATCCAAGTTCGCCATGATCTTGAAGCGGGAGACAATGGCTCGGCGGTAACTTGGGGGGATCTTCATGTAGGGGAAGCAACTGCCATCCACGCGGAAGCGCACGGCCGTTTCTTTTCGGTCGGAGAACGGCTCGATGTGGATGTCTGAAGAGCCCAGCCGGTAGGCGTCCGCAATGAGCTGGTTAGCCAACCGGACGATGGCGCAGTCGGACTCGGTGACCTGCGCGGAGTGAACTTCTCTCTGTTCCTCCCGCCGAGCCTCTTTGACCAGCTCATCAAGGATCTCGCTCATGGACCAGCCTTCGGCCCGGTCGGTTGCTGCGAGTAAAAACTGTGCGATATCCCGGCGCAACCCGACTGCAAAGCGGATAGTCAGGCCGGGGAAGGCTCGCCTGATATCAAGGTACTTGTCCAGGTCGTGAGGGTCGTCAATCAACACCTCTAAGACATTCTGGTCTCGCTTCATGGGAATCCAGAAGTTCTTTTTCAGATAGTCCAGGTTCAGATTTTTCAGCAGTCCAGGATCGATCGGTCTCCGCTCGTTGTACTCGACATAGGGACAGTCATAGAACTCGCTCAGGGAGTTACCCAGTTGCTCTGGATGGATCCTATGGTGTTCGA
>JAHWYE010000056.1 GCA_020028195.1 Nitrospirota bacterium | reverse complement strand
CCCGGCGATCTGATCAACACGCGCCTCATTTTCGAGCACATCCTGAGCGACAAGCACGGGTTCGGCTACCAGTTCGAGTTCGTGACGCTGAGCGGGCTGACATCGCGGATAGACGGAAAAACCGTCAACGCGGGACAGATAAACGGGTTTACGGTCATCGGGGTCGAACCAGGCATCCAATGGCGGTTCGGCGACTCGAACTTCGTCGGGGCAGCGGGAGTCCTTTTCACGCTGGCAGGCCAGAACGCGATTAACGCGTTCTATCCCAATTTCTCGATTTTCTGGTATTGGAGCCAGACCGGCAAGGTGATCATGCGATAGCGCAACTGGGGCAACTGAAAGAGGCCTACCCCAGTACCGCCCGCGTTGATTGCGCCTACAGACAGAACAGTTAGCGTCAGTCCCAAATTTTCAGACCCGCGCAGGTTACATATCTCGCAAAGAACGATAAAGGAGGACGCCTGTGAAGATGTTGTTAATCGTATTTCGCGATTCCCTTGAAGAAGAGATTCACGGGCTGCTGAAGGAACTTAGTGTCAATGCCTTCACCGAGCTGCACAAGGTGGGCGGTACCGGCGAGACTGGTGCTGCGTTTCATTCCTTTGCCTGGCCCGGAATGAACGCGTTAGTCCTTACAGCGCTGCCTGAGGATCAAGCGGATCGGGTCGTGGAAGGACTCAAAGGGTTTCGTGACCAACGGACCCAGCAGCAACACGGAGTCAAGATCCCGCTTCGTGTGTTTGTCCTGCCGTGCTTACAAGTAGTATAGAACTGGCTGAAATTCTGACGTGGCGCACACCGGCGATGATAAGGCAATGAGCGTGGAAGTCACGCAGTCGGAGGTGGCTCTGACTCGGCCCAGAGGAAGCTGGCTGAACGCAAGTGACGGACTGGGAACCAGCTTGCGGAGATCGATCACCATCTCGTCTTTTTCCCATCCCAGCAACTGATCCCAAATGCTGCTCTCTTCCGTCACGACGGCGGTGGTCTGATCAAAGCGTATGTCAAATCCTTTGGCCGCTGTCGGCCTCATCGGGTACCGGCGGTCATAGACCATCCCGTAAGCGGGGATGCCGTAGATAATCCGACGGTTGCCCAGGATAAAATGTAATTGATTGTCCTTGACGTATATCCCGCCGGACGTGATCTCTCGTTTGATCGAGGTCTGCGGTTGACTCAGATAGTAGGTCACGCGTTCGTCCGGCTTGGCCTGCGCCAGCGCCTCTGACAGCCTGGGAACGAGCAATGCAATTTCCTCGTCACGGAAGGCTGGCTCCCACGGGGCTTCGCCGAGAATCTTGACAAGAAGCCATGGGCGATGTTCCCTCACTATAAACCCCTTGAGGATATCCCCCATTTCACCTGGGCTGATCAGCGCCGGATGGCTGTTCGCGCTCGGAGGCCATTCTGGGAGAAAGAACGGATCAGGCTCCAATCTGACGAAATTGACCGGGTCCTCGTAAATCACTCGCGAGGGAACTTGCGGCACCGCACAGCCCGCGACGGCAAGTAAAAAGGCAAAAGTAAAAAGGTGAACAAGAACTTTGAAGCATTTTGCACTGACTGATTGAAACTTTTTACTTTTCACTTTTTCCTTTGCCCTCTGTCACTCTGTGACAGTGACGGTTATTTCAACCCGCTCCAGCGGGTTGTCCCGACTGTCCCGCTTGACGTTCACGATCTTGTCGGCCACCTCCATCCCGCTGACGACCTCGCCGAAGACGGTGTATTTCCAATCCAGAAAATGAGCGTCGCTCACGCAGATGAAAAACTGCGACCCGGCGCTGTCGGGATCGTTTGAACGAGCCATCGACAGGATCCCGCGTTTGTGGGGCTTACTGTTGAACTCGGCCTTCACCCGATGGCCTGGGCCCCCCATGCCGTGCGACGAGCGGTCCGGGCTCTTGCTGTTCGGATCACCGCCCTGGATCATGAACCCCGGAATCACGCGGTGAAAGGTGGTCCCGTCGTAAAACTTCTCCTGGGCCAGCTTGATGAAATTCTTCACGTGATTGGGAGCCACATCCGGAAAAAAGCTGAGCACGATCTCCCCCACCGGCTCCCCCTTGTTGGCAACTTTGATTGTCGCGCGCGTCTCAGGCTTGATATCGCTCATGATACGTCCTTCCGAAAGAGAGTTACTTGAATGGGGACTCACTGACTCCTTGCAAGCCCTCGCTGATCGCCACCCAGTTCATGCCGTCGTCATCACTTCTGAATACCCCAGCACTGGTTCCCGCATAGAGGGACCCGTTTCCAGAAGCGATCAACACTTGGACCGAAAGTTCCGTCAGCCCGTGATTCAACGCGGTCCATTGACGTCCCTGGTTCAGGCTCTTGAAGACTCCCCGGCCGGTCGCCACAAAGAGCCCTTTCTCGCTGGTGACGATGCTGCGGATCGAGTCGTTCGGCAACGCGCGACTGATGGGCCGCCACGTCTGTCCGCCGTCCCCGCTTCTGAATACCCCGCCGTCGAACGTTCCGGCATAGAGCCCCTGTTCGTTGTCCACCGCCAGCACGCGGATGAAATTCTCTCCCAGCCCTTCATGGTCCACCAGTCCGTGAGACAGTCGTTTCCATTCAGAGCCGGTTGCCTTGTAACGCATCACCCCCTTGCCGGACGTGCCGGCAAACAGTGTCCCATCAGCCCCTCTCACAAGGGCATGCACCAGCGTCTCATCGAGTCCCTTGGTGACCACTGTCCACCGGTGGTCGGTTCCGGAAAGACGGTATACCCCGTCACCGGTCCCGGCGTAGATCACGCCGCCCTCAATGAGCAGAGTCTTGATCTCGAGACGCTTCAGGCCGGCATTGGTCGCGTGCCAGCTCTTCCCGCCATCCTGGGAGCGAAACACACCAGCTCTGAACGTACCGGCATAGACGGTGCCATCCTTCGCCGTCGCCAGGCACAGCACAAATGGATCGGTCAGACCGGTGTTGGCAGGGCTCCAAGACCCTCCGCGATCATCGCTTCGAAAAACCCCCAGACCAAAGGACCCAGCGAAGACGGTCTGCGTCCCCGCCACCGTCAGCGCTTGAATGCTGGGCACCGGTTGGATGGCCGGCTCGCTGGACGAAGGCCCATGCCCCTGCCGAGGGCGTTCCGTCGCGGGCCCTTGTGCGATGTCGCGCGCGAGATCCTGGGCGTCAGTGAAGCTGATTCCAAGACAGGCGCTGACACCCGCCATCAAGCCTGCCTGCACGACTGCAACTCTCAGAGAGCGCCTTCTGCGCGAGCTTATCATCGCACCCGTTGGCCGGCCGGTCCTACCGGCATCTCGCGATTGACCGCCATGTTCGGCTTGCCCGCCGATGGCCGCCGACCAAACAGCCGGGCCCCAAGAATCCCCAGCTCGTACAACACCATCAGCGGCACCGCCATCAGGAGCATCGTAAACAAGGTCGCATCCGGCGTGACGATTGCCGAAAGGATGAGCGCCGCCATCACAGCGTGCTTGCGATAGTGGCCGAGGATCTCTGGGGACACGACCCCGACTCTGGACAAGAGCGTGAGCACCATCGGTAACTCGAAGGCAAACCCGAAGACCACCAGGAACTTCACATTGAAGTCAATGTAGGTGCCGACCGCTAGTTGCGGTGTCAGGTCCCGGTCCATGCCGAAGCTGACAAAAAACTGAATGACCAGCGGCAGGATCACCAGGTTGCAGAAGACCATGCCCAGCGCAAACAGTCCGGCGGCCAGGCCAAACAACGGAATCGCCCAGCGCTGCTCGCGAGGAAGGAGCGCCGGTTCAATGAACTTCCAAGACTGGTAGAAGATCACCGGCAGGCTCAGCACGACCCCTGCCAGAAAGGAAACCTTGATCGAGGCAAACAGCGCCTCCGTCGGTCCATAAAAGATCAAATCGTCAGCGAAGGGACGCTTGAGCCACGCGATCAATTCCGCTGCATAGGCAAAGGTGAAGACGAACGAGACTGCGACTGCGCCGGTGATCACCAGCAGACGTCGCTTGATCGAAGCAATATGGGCGGTAAGCGGAGCAAGGACCGCAGCCATGGAGTTAAGCCTTGGTGAGGGCTCCCAGACATGCCAGGGCCTTCGCCTGGCGTGCGGAAGCCGGTTCGTTCAACGCGTGGCGGAGCGCGCCTACTTGTCCCGGTACAAACGGATCAGTTCGGCCATCTTGTCTTTCTTCGCCAGCTTTTCTTTCTGAATCTGTTTCTTCATGAGTTCCTCTTGGGGCGTCAGGAAGTGCCGCCTCTGAAGTTCCCCTAATTCGGCATCAAGCTTGTGGTGGGACTCTTCCAGCTCCCGGAATTCAGCGTTGGATGCACGCAACCGATCAACAATTCCACTGTCCGTCAGCATGCTCCACCTCCTGTGAATAGCGACTAGCTCGAAGCTCGTGATGGTTCACCACCTGCGATCACTAACGGGTTCATCTCCATCAGAATAGCGTCCTCGGTCGGATTGGTGTAGTACCTGGTCCGTGTAGCGGTCTCGCGAAACCCCATCTGCTCGTACAGACCACGGGCCGCCAGATTCGAGGCCCGAACCTCAAGGATCGCCCGGACAGCGCCATGAGCTTGACCAAGGGTCAGCATGGACCGGACCAGGTCACCGGCGATACCTTGACGGCGCGCCGATGGCTCGACCACCAGATTCATCACACGCACCTCGTCGAAGACCACCCAGAAACACACATACCCGACGACATCGCCTGACGCATGGCCATCGCAGATCGAGCGGGCCTTGAACAGGTGGCTGAACTGGTTCCCGTTCAACTCAACCTCCAACATCTTGCGGGTCCACGGAGCTGAGAAGGAGTCCTGCTCGATGCGGAGGAGAAGTTCCAAGTCCTGAGGCGTCGCTCTCTCGATAAGAACGCGACTGGTCGGTTGTGTGTTCATGCTTACAGAATTATTGCTTCTCGCCGCTTCCGTGAGCGTGGCCCTTTCCCGACTTTTGGAAGGCCAGCGGCAGGTCGCTCCCAATTGAGTTCCGCTTCTGCCCGCTGGACATACCGAGGTGACAGCCCCCGGCCGGCCACCTCTCCGCGCGCGAGACGTTCCAGGCCAGCCAGGCCAACGCTCACCGCCGAGGTCGCCATGGTGTCCGCCGGAGCTTCAGATGCATCACAGGCCCTGGCGCCCAGCAACCGTTGGATGTCAACCCGATAGGCCTGCCATCCCTCTCCGAAAACCAGCGTAGGACCGTTGATCGACCGAACCGCTACCTCCAGGGGACCGACCTGCTCATCCATGATGCAGCTCAGGACCCCGGCGCTGTTCCACTGGTACAGCGCCCAGTACACCTCGCCTCTCCGACTCTTCAGGATTGGGCACAAGGGCCGGTCTGCGGAGCGCAGATTCCACGCCATGGCCTCCAACGTGGGCACCGCTGCCAGCGGCAATCCGGTGACCAATCGCAAACCCATCATCGTCGCCAGCCCGACGCGCAGGCCGGTGAATGAACCGGGGCCGATGGACACGGCCAGCCCGTCCAGGTCAGACAGTGTCAGCCCTCCTGACGCCAGGACGCGATCGATCGTGGGGACCAGCCACTTGGCATGCGCGCCCCCGGCATCCTGGTCAGCGCGCGCCATGATTGTCTGATCGTCAAGGACCGCCACGCTCTGATGCTGGGTTGCTGTTTCAACCGCCAGGAGCTTCACTCTGCTCACCCCAATTTCCCGATGGTGATGAATGCAGAATAGTCGCTGTTTGCGCGGACGCTCCCTAGTTCTTCGGGTCGAAGCGTCGGGTTGGGAACAAGCTCGTGAAACGTCAATTGGAGTGTTCCCCGTCCCTGCCCATCACGCGTCGTGATCTTGAACGGCTTCAGCATCGGGCCGGCCAACCCGCTGGCGTCAGCCGTCAGAGTGCCGCCTGGCTGAGAGGCACCGACCGGGCGAAAGTCCTCAAAGGAGATCGTTGCTTCCACGTCTCCCGCTACAGTTAGCCGATCCTCCTGGACCACCTGAAGAGTGCGGCGCTCGAACCATATGCGGCGAACAGGGCGACCTGCTTCTGAGGACCCGTTCTCCTTTGGGGCAAGGACATCCAGTCGGTACCGATCCCCGTCTTCCGAGAGCCTGACTCGCTCACCATTCGACACAGGAGCAGTCCCGACCGCCCCGCTCATCGCCCAGATACTGAGTTGGAACGGTCGGCCCATCTCTCCCATTCGTTCCAACTCCTCCGGCCGTCCGGCGTAGACCCGCCCCATCGAGGGAAGACGGAGCCGGTAGAGATCCTCGCCCAAGACAAACTCAAACAGCTCACCGCCCAATTGGTCGAATCCCTGCAGCCGGAGGGCATTCGGACGGCGGTAAAACATCACGCCTTCGAGACGCTGCGCAAACGGAATCCCCGGCCCTTTGATCTGAGCCCTGAAGAGCCCCTTCATGGTCTGAATCGCAGCCTCCCGTTCCCGCAGCAGGTCGGTCAACTGCCCGGCGGTCGCCTCTCGTAGCGGAGGCTCTGATCGCCAGGGCCACCCAGCGCAGCCGGCAAGACCCGAGTAGCAAGTTAAAAGGTAAAAGGTAAAAGTGAAGACAAGTGACCTTCTTAACTTTTCCTTTTGCCCTTTGCCTTGGCTAAACCAACACCGCATCCAACGCCTCACCGACTTCATGCACCCCCACCAGTTCTATCCCCTCCACCGGATCAAGCTTGGCCAGGTTCCGCTCAGGCAGGAGACAGCGCTTGAACCCCATTTTCGCCGCCTCACGGATACGCAGCTCCGCCTGGCTGACGGCCCGGACCTCGCCACCCAACCCCAGCTCACCCAACACAACCGTCGCGTGATCGATCGGAGATTCCCGCAAGCTCGAAGTCACAGCCAAGACGATCCCCAGATCGATCGCCGGCTCATCAATCTGCATCCCCCCCACCACATTGACATAGACATCTTGCCCGGCCAAGTGCAACCCCAGGCGCTTTTCCATGACGGCCAGCAACAAGGAGACCCGATTGATTTCCACGCCGTTGGCCATCCGCTTCGGCATGGCATATCCGGTGGGCGAGACAAGGGCTTGCAGTTCGACCAGAATAGGCCTGGATCCCTCCAGACTCGAGACCACCACCGAGCCAGTGCTGTGTTGAGGACGCTCGGCTAGAAACAGCTCCGAGGGATTCCCGACCTCTTCCAGACCCGTGTCCTTCATCTCAAACACGCCGATCTCGTTCGTGGAGCCGAACCGGTTCTTCACCGCACGCAGGATCCGGTAGGTGTGGCCCTTGTCCCCTTCGAAGTACAGCACCGTATCCACGATATGCTCCAGCAGGCGGGGGCCGGCGATGGCCCCTTCCTTCGTGACATGGCCGATGATAAACACCGGTACCCCGCTGCGCTTGGCAAACCACATCAGCTGGGCAGACACCTCTTGCACCTGGCTGATACTGCCGGGCGCCGAGGTGATCTGGTCCGTATAGACCGTTTGGATCGAGTCCACGACGATCGCGGCTGGTTGCAGGTCCTGAACAGCCTTGAGGATTTCTTCCAGGGAGGTTTCAGCGAGCAGATAGAGGGAGGAAGTGTGGATACCCAACCGGTCTCCCCGCATCTTCATTTGCCGGGGAGACTCCTCGCCGGACACGTAGAGAACCCGCTCTCCTTTCGAGACGAACCGCGGCAGGGCTTGCAGCAGGAGGGTGGTCTTCCCGATACCAGGATCGCCACCGATCAACACGACCGACCCCGGGATGACGCCGCCACCCAGCACCCGGTCGAATTCCCCGATTCCGGTCCGCAGGCGATGCTCCCCTACGACCTCAATGGCATCAATCGGCGTCGGCTTGGAGGAAGCGTCCGGTAGGACCGCCCGCCGCCCCTGGCCGGCTACGGCCAGACGCTCCTCCTTCATGCTATTCCAGCGTCCACAATCCGGGCACCGCCCGAGCCACCGAGGCGACTGATGCCCGCACGCTTGGCAGAGGAACGTGGTCTTGGCCCGCATCGGCCGGGAGCCTCTTAGCCACTCACATCAGCATGGCAACCCCTGGCAGCATCTTAAAGGAACTGTCCCGAAAATACAAAGGGGTACATTCAACCCTGAAGCTTCTTTCTCACTTCCTTCCAGTCTTTGGCCAGGAACGCCTTTTTCGGCACCTCTTCATCCCGCGAGGATGCCGGAATGATGACCACCGCCATCCGATGAGCCGCGAGGGCCTCGGCAAACTCGCGCGTTCGCCCGATGCCGGCCTTCAAATTATCCCAGCCCTCAGCTCTCATCTCTTCAATCTTCGCCGACAAGGCTGCCTCGCCCTGATTGATCGTGAGCGCCAACCCGGTCGGAAATCGGTGCTGTCTGAGCCATTCCCGTAGGTCCTCCCCCTTGCCGATCCCCTGACGATCGGACGAGGAGAGATAGATCACATTGTAGAAAAACTCGGCCAGCCGCTTCAGCTCCTCAGCCGCATCAGAGGCGGGGGTAAGCCCAGCAGGACGAGCGATCTCCAGGGGCAAGGAAGGGAACGGACGCGATGGG
>JAHWYE010000055.1 GCA_020028195.1 Nitrospirota bacterium | reverse complement strand
CTTTGATGCCGACGGAGTTGTCGTGTTGTGACGGGCAAGCGACTCCGACTCCGAGTAGGCTCTGTACAAAGAGAAGTCATCGGAACAGGAGTAGGAGTAGGAGGGGCTGTGGACATGTCTGATAGCGGGAAAGCGATGGACTCTAAAGGTTGTTGAGGAAGGAACTCGTAAAGAGATCCTTTGGGTAACGGTCTCGTTGGTCGTGGATAAAAACAGGGCATCTTGTGGATCGGAAGAGGCTAGCTCTTGGGGTGAAGCAACCAAGGGAGAAGCACCCTGGGGCACGGATACAGTCGGGAGCGTCTAGGGTAAGACTGACAAGCCCGCGATTTTACAGGACCTCTTTAAACTAGCAGGATAGAACGGCGTCCCTAGTTATCCACACGTGTTAATAAAGCTGTGTATAAACGGAGGCTTGCGATCATGGGTACTAATGCTGTCTGGGAAGAGGCGCTTGCCTACATCGGGGCCAAGGTCCCGAAGCAGGTGTTTGACACCTGGTTTGTGCCAGTACAGCTCCAGCACATTGAGGACTCGTCGGCCAGAATTGCCGTGCCGAACAAGTTTTTTGGGGAGTGGCTGGAGAAGCACTATCGGAGCCTCCTCGGCGAGGCCTTGGCCGCCGCTTACGGCAGGGATGCGGTGGACGTGGCATTCGTGACCGGCAGCAGGGCAGAAGCCAGAGCAGGACCTGTCCCTGCTCAGACGTCGGTGAACCGAGGCTCTCAGGCAGGGCGACAGCGGAGAACCGCGCACCTTAATCCCAAATACACGTTTACCAGCTTCGTGGTCGGTGCCAGCAACCAATTCGCCCACGCGGCGAGCCTGGCAGTCGCGGACAAGCCCGCCCAGGCCTATAACCCGCTCTTTATCTACGGGGGCGTGGGGCTTGGCAAGACCCACCTGCTCAACGCGATCGGAAATCACGTTGCAGAGCGGACCGACCTCAGGATTGCATATGTCACGACGGAGCAGTTCACGAACGAGGTGATCAACTCGATTCGGTACGACAAAATGGTCGACCTACGCAAGCGCTACCGGAGCATCGACATGCTCTTGATCGACGATGTGCAGTTCCTCGCCGGGAAAGAGCGCACTCAGGAGGAATTCTTCCACACCTTCAACAGCCTCTATGAAGCCCGTAAACAGATCGTGGTCTCGAGCGATCGGTTCCCGAGGGAAATGCCGGACATGGAGGAGCGACTCCGGTCGCGCTTCGGGTGGGGCTTGGTCGCAGACCTGCAACTGCCAGATGTGGAAACGCGAATCGCGATCCTCCGCAAGAAGTCCGAAGACGAGGGGATCAGTTTACCCGAGGGGGTGATCCAGTTCCTGGCGGAAAACATGAAGAGCAACATCCGGGAGCTGGAGGGAGCATTGGTCCGGGTTGGGGCCTATTCCTCCTTGACGGGGCAGCCGATCACGATGGAGATGGCCAGGAATGTCCTGCGGGATGTCATCGGCGACAAGAAGAAGGTCATCGCGATGGACGATATCCAGGAAGCGGTAGCTACTCGCTTCCACGTCAAAATCGCCGAGCTCAAATCGCGGCGACGGAGCAAGACGCTGGTCCATCCGCGGCAAATCGCGATGCACCTGTGCCGTGAGCTTACCGACGCCTCGTTTCCAGAGATCGGACGACAGTTCGGCGGGAAGGACCATACCACGATCATTCACGCCTGTAAGCAGATCGCCAAGGCTAAAGAGGCGGATGCTGCGCTCACAGCCACGCTGGAGAGCCTGAAGAATCAGATCACCAGAGGATAACGAGTCGAAACGAGGAGATACCCTCATGAAGTTACGAATTGCGCGGGAAGAATTGCTAACGGCGCTCCAGCGGGTGCAGGGAGTGGTGGAAAAGCGCAACACCATGCCTATCCTGTCGAACATCCTGCTCGAAGCGAAGCCGGACGGCGTGGATATCCTCGCGACCGACCTGGAGATCGGCATGCGAGGACTGTATAAGGCGACCGTCCAGGAACCGGGCTCGATCACGTTGTCGGCGCGCAAGCTCTACGAGATCCTCAAAGAACTGAGAGACGGCGAGATCGAGCTCTCCACAAGCGAGAACAACTGGGCAACGATCCAGGCAGGGAAGAGCCAATTCAAGGTCGTCGGCCTTTCGAGCAGCGAGTATCCAGCTCTGCCGGCGATCGAGCGAGAAGGACTGACTCCGCTGGCGGGATCGGGGCTGCTGGCCTTGATTCGCAAGACGTTGTTTGCGGTCGGCGACAACGACGCCCGGTACATCCTGAACGGGCTGCTGGTCACCTTGACGACCGCCGAGAAGAAAACGACCCTCCGGCTCGTCGGCACTGATGGCCACCGGCTTGCCGTCGCCGAGCAGGAGGTGGGTGCGACGGGCGGCAAAGACACGCCGAAGGAGATCAAGGCGATCATTCCCAAGAAAGCGGCCCATGAGATGCAGCGTCTGTTGGAGGAGGGAGACGGCGAGCCGCTGATCGGGTTCACGAAGAACTTAATGATCTTTCGCAAGAGCGGCCTGCTGCTGACCTCCAGGCTGATGGAGGGGAATTACCCCAACTATCAGCAGGTGATTCCCAAAGAGCAGGGCAAGCGCGTGACGGCGGACAAAGCGGAACTGGAGGGCGCGCTCCGCCGCGTGGCAGTGCTCTCGCGCGACAAGACGAACGCCGTGAAAGTCACGTTTACGTCCGGGCACATGACCCTGTTCTCGAGCAACCCGGACTTCGGGGAGGCCACCGAGGAGCTGCCGGCCCGCTATGGCGGCGAGACATTGACCACAGGATTTAACGCCCGGTATCTGTTGGAGGTGTTGGGCGTGGTCGACGGAGAGGCGGTTTCCCTGCAGATGGACACCCCCTTGAGCCCCTGCCTGATCCGTGAGCCGGGCAACGCGGGCTTCACCTGCGTGGTGATGCCGATCAAGATCTAGGGGCCTGAAGGGACCGGTAGGAGCACGGATGGCGAGCAAAGACCTCGGCGGGAAGACAGAAGAGACGGAGTTGTCCGACCAGGCTGAGTCTGGGAGCTACAGTCCAGACCAAATCAAGGTGCTGGAAGGGCTCGACGCTGTCCGGAAGCGCCCCGCGATGTACATCGGGAGCACCGGCCCGGACGGGCTGCATCACCTGGTTTACGAGGTGGTGGACAACAGCGTTGACGAGCACATGGCCGGGTTCGGTGAGACCATCGAGGTCACGCTCCAGATCGACGGCAGCGTGATCGTGGTGGACAATGGCCGGGGCATCCCGACGGGGATGCATTCCACGCAGAAGAAGTCCGCGGCCGAGGTCGCCTTGACGATGCTCCACGCGGGAGGGAAGTTCGAGCAGGGCGCCTATACCGTGTCAGGGGGCCTGCATGGGGTCGGCATTTCCGTCGTGAACGCCCTGTCGGAGTGGCTGGAATTGGAGATCTGGCAGGGCGGGCAGGTTTTCGAACAGCGGTACGAGCGAGGAAAGCCGACGGCCCCGCTCATGGTGACCGGCAAGACCAAGAAGCGTGGGACCAAGATTACGTTCAAGCCGGACGGTCAGATCTTCGAGTCGCTCGAGTTCAGCTTCGACATTCTCGCTCAGCGCCTCCGCGAAATGGCTTTTCTGAACAAAGGGCTGGCGATCACGCTCAAGGACGAGCGGAAGGAGAAAGAGCAGCTCTTTCGCTACAAGGGCGGAATCGTCTCCTTCGTCGAGCATCTGAACGAGGCCAAGACTCCCCTCCACAAGCCGATCTTCATCGAGATTGAAAAGTCCGAGATGATCCTGGAGGTGGCCCTCCAGTACAACGACGGCTATGCGGAGAATCTGTTTTCCTTCGCCAACAACATCAACACGCGCGAGGGCGGCACCCACCTGGTCGGCTTCAAGGCGGCGCTGACCCGGACCATCAACAACTACGCCAACGCCAACGAGTTGCTGAAAAAGGACACCGAGTCGCTGACCGGCGACGACGTCCGGGAGGGACTGACCGCCGTCGTCAGCGTGAAACTGCGGAATCCGCAGTTCGAGGGTCAAACGAAGGCCAAGCTGGGGAACAGCGAGGTCAAGGGCATCGTCGAAGCGGCGGTCAACGAGGCCCTGGGCAACTGTTTCGAGGAAAACCCCCCGATCGCTCGTCGGATCATCGGCAAGGCGCTTGACGCGGCCAGAGCACGCGAGGCGGCGCGGAAGGCCAAGGAGCTGATCCGGCGCAAGAGCGCCCTGGACGCGGGCTCGCTCCCCGGCAAGCTGG
Source organism: Nitrospirota bacterium (assembly GCA_020028195.1). Taxonomy (GTDB): domain Bacteria; phylum Nitrospirota; class Nitrospiria; order Nitrospirales; family Nitrospiraceae; genus NS-7. Next base: position 4,244 of record JAHWYE010000055.1, on the reverse strand, counting down.
CCGACTGCTCGGAAAAAGACCCGGCACACAGTGAGCTCTACATTGTGGAAGGTGACTCCGCCGGCGGTTCAGCCAAGCAGGGGCGAGACCGGAAATTCCAGGCCATCCTGCCGCTCAAGGGCAAGATTCTCAACGTCGAGAAGGCCCGGTTCGACAAGATGCTCTCGAGCGAGGAGATCCGGGTGCTGATCATGGCCCTTGGGACCGGCATTGGGCGCAAGCGCGAGGAAGACGGCGAGAAGGGGAAGGATGATAAGGAGGTGTTCGACATAACCCGCGCCCGGTACCACAAGATCATTCTGATGACCGATGCCGATGTGGACGGCAGCCACATCCGGACGCTGTTGCTGACGTTCTTCTTCCGGCAGATGCAGGAGCTGATCGAGCACGGCTATGTGTACATCGCGCAGCCGCCGCTCTTCAAAGTAAAGAAGGGCAAGACGGAGCGCTACCTCAAGGACGAAGCGGCCCTCAACGAGTACCTGGCAGATCTGGCGGTCGAGGAAGTGGGAGTCTATGTTGAGAGCACGCAGGGGTACGTGACCAGTCGGCGCCTCCTGCCCATCCTCAAGAAGCTCATCGCCTTCGAGGGCCTCCTTGCCCGGTTCGGCAAGAAGCAGCACGAGGGAGGCATCCTGCGAGCCTTTGTGGACGAGCCGGGCCTGGACCGCGAGGCGCTCAAGAACCCCGCGGCGCTCAAGAAGGCCGTGGCCAGCGTGAAGAAGTCCCTGGCTGTCCTCTATCCCAAGGCCAACGTGACCCTCGAGGTCATCGAGGATGAAGAACACCAATCCAACAAGGTGGTCTGTCGGGTTCCGACCAACGGAATGGTCCATAGTCTGGAACTCACGCACGAACTGGTCGGGTCGGCCGATTTCCGCGAATCGCAGAAACTGGCTCCATCGGCCATCGGGTTGGGCCGCCCACCGTACAAGATGAAGGCCGGGGATGCGGAAACTCAGTATCCTGGGACGGCCGAGCTGGTTCGGGCCATTTTGGAGACCGGCAAGAAGGGCATTGGCCTCCAACGCTACAAAGGCTTGGGTGAAATGAACCCGACCCAGTTGTGGGAAACCACGATGAACCCGGAGACCCGCAGCCTCATGCAAGTCACGCTCGAAGACTTCACCGGCGTGGATGAGATCTTTACGATCCTGATGGGGGACGAGGTGGAACCGCGCCGTGACTTCATCCAGAAACACGCGCTCGAGGTAAGGAACCTGGATGTGTGACGGAGCGTATAGCATATGGCTTATAGCAAATGGCCAGAGCGACCAGCAGAGCCCATGGCGAACGGCAAATGGACATAACTGTCACCTTCTTGCTATGAGCTATAAGCCATAAGCTCTTCAAGACCGCTATCAGCTATAGGCTATAAGCCATTCGCTCTTTTCCCAAGGAGAAGACATGCCCGTTGATGAACGCCTGACCCAGATCGCCATCGAGGACGAGATGCGCTCGTCCTATCTGGATTACGCGATGAGCGTGATCGTAGGACGAGCCCTGCCGGACGTCCGCGACGGGCTCAAGCCGGTCCATCGCCGCATCCTCTACGGCATGAATGAGATGGGCCTGGTCCACAACCGGGCCTACCGCAAGTCCGCCAAGATTGTCGGCGAGATCATGGGGAACTACCACCCCCACGGCGACACGGCCATCTACGACACCCTGGTCCGCATGGCGCAGGACTTCAACATGCGCTATGCGCTGGTGGACGGCCAGGGCAACTACGGTTCGGTGGACGGCGATCCGCCGGCCGCCATGCGCTACACCGAGGCCCGACTGACGAAGCTCGCCGAGGAAATGCTCGCGGACATCGACAAGGAGACCGTGGATTTCGGCCCCAACTATGACGAGTCCACGGTCGAGCCGCTGGTCCTGCCGGCCAAGGTGCCGAATCTCTTGGTCAACGGTGCCGGCGGGATCGCCGTCGGCTATGCGACGAATATCCCGACCCACAATGTGGCCGAGGTCGTGGACGGGCTGATGCTGCTGATCGAGAACTCCGACGCGACCATTGATCAGCTCATGAAGAAGATCCCTGGCCCCGATTTCCCCACCGCCGGCTTCATCTACGGCACCCAGGGCATCAGGGACGCGTACAAGACCGGCCGCGGCCTGCTGACGCTCCGAGCCAAGGCGGCGATCGAGACCGACGAGCGCACAGAGCGGGATCGGATCATCGTGACCGAGATTCCCTACCAGGTGAACAAGGCGCGGCTGATCGAAAAGATCGCGGAGCTGATCCAGGACAAGAGGATCGAGGGGATCTCGGACCTCCGGGACGAGTCGGATCGGGACGGGTTACGTATCGTGATCGAACTGAAGCGAAGCGAAATCCCGCTGGTCGTGCTCAACAACCTGTACAAGCACACCCAACTGCAGACCACCTTCGGCGTGATCATGCTGGCTCTGGTTCACAATCGCCCGGAGGTGCTGAACCTCAAGCAGATTTTAGAGGCCTTCATCGAACACCGGCGCGAGGTCGTTGTACGCCGGACGGCCTTCGAGCTCCGCAAGGCCGAGGAGCGGGCCCACGTCCTCGAGGGCCTCAAGATCGCGCTGGACCACCTGGACGCGGTGATCACCTTGATCCGGCGCGCGCAATCCCCAGAGGTGGCCCGGGAAGGCCTGATGCGACAGTTCCGGCTGTCCGAGATCCAGGCCAACGCGATCCTGGACATGAAGCTGCAGCGGCTGACCCAGCTCGAGCGCAACAAACTGGTCGAGGAGTATCAGGAGACGATCAAGCGGATGGAATACCTCCGGTCGGTCCTGGGCAGCGAGGCGCTGGTGCGCAAGCTCATCAAGGACGAGCTGGAGGCCATCAAGAAGGAGTACAGGGACGAGCGGCGGACGCAGATCATTCCGGAAGAGGCCGAGATCAACATCGAGGATCTGATTGCCCAGGAGGAAGTGATCGTCACGGTTTCCCACGCCGGCTACATCAAGCGCAACGCGGTCTCCCTCTACCGGGCCCAGCGGCGGGGCGGCAAGGGCAGGATCGGCATGGGGATCAAGGAGGAGGACTTCGTCGAGACCCTCTTCACCGCCTCGACGCACGATTACCTGCTGTTCTTTACGGACGCCGGCAAGGTCTATTGGCTGAAAGTGCATGAGATTCCCGAGGCAGGCCGGGCCGCCAAGGGCAAGGCCATGGTCAACCTGCTGGCCCTCGGCAGCGATGAGAAGGTGACCGCCACCCTGCCCGTCAAGGAGTTCCGGGACGACCGGTTCGTGGTCATGGCCACGCGGCAGGGTGTGATCAAGAAAACGGAGCTCTCGGCCTACGGCAACCCACGCCAGGGCGGCATCATTGCCCTCTCGCTGGACCAGGGCGACAAGCTGATCGGGGTTCAGATCACCGACGGTCAGCGTGAAATCCTGCTGGGCACGCGCCAGGGCATCGTGATCCGTTTCAAGGAGGAGGAGGTGCGACCTATGGGCCGCACCGCCTACGGCGTGCGCGGTATCACGCTGGAGGAGGGCAACGAGGTGATCGGGATGGAGACGATCACGCCGGACTCCACCACCTCGATCCTGACCGTCACCGAGGGCGGCTACGGCAAGCGGACGCCGGTCACTGAGTATCGCATCCAGGGGCGAGGCGGGAAGGGCATCATCAGCGTGAAGACGACCGAGCGCAACGGGCTGGCGGTCGGCTTCCTGCAGGTGCGCGATGAGGACGAGATCGTGCTCATGGCGGCGAAGGGGAAGATCCTGCGCTGCAAGGTGGACGACATCCGCCAGATCGGACGGAATACGCAGGGCGTCCGCCTCCTGGACCTGGAAGATGATGATCGGGTCATAGGTGTCGCCAGGTTGGCGGAAAGCGCCGAGCGGGATGACAGCCTGTCTGGCAATGGAGACGGCGGCGCACCGGAAGATACCGGCGGATAACAGCTCCTACATTCCTCTTATCGAGTCGCGCCAGCCTCGCAACACCTGTCCGCCATGCCAGACCCATCACCTCACCCAACTACCCCTCAGCGGAACCAGGCCGGCGGGACCCAAGGCGTGTTTACGACGGGCGATCCAGGGAAGGCACCGACCATTCCTCAGCCGCAGGCCAAGCGGAAGCTCGACACCGTCGTCAAGCTGGGACTAGGGGTGCTCATCGGCTCGTTTCTGCTGATCTGGGTCGGAATGTTCCTGAGCCGGCCCGATCGCTCGATCCCTCCGTACAGCATCGGGTCCCAAGAAGGCACGGTCGTGGCGATTCACGTGCCGGCCTGGACCAGCGA
>JAHWYE010000265.1 GCA_020028195.1 Nitrospirota bacterium | reverse complement strand
GATAGCCATATCGGCCAGGGTCATCAACATCCCACCCATGATGTATCTTCCCGGCCTCAACCATCGCTCGTCATACTTCATGCGGACCACCGCATACCCCTCGCCAAGCTCTTCGCACGTGATCCCGAATTCATCCACAAGAGGGCACTGCTCCTTGATAAACTGCTCCAACGCTTCCTTGGTGAGCTTTCCCTCCCCCATCTCTTCTTATGCCCTCCTCCCATTCAGGACCTTCTTCCGGAAGCTCCAGGGTCCCACAAGGTCTCTTGGAACACCGTTGTCTCAGGCTACTACAAAAAGACCCCGGGCGCGAGGGCAAGGAAAACTCGCTCCTCGCGACGCCGGGGTCGTTGCGACGAGGTACCGAACGGCCGGACCGGGCACGTCGATAACTGCTTACTTCTTCTTGTGGCGCATGCGGCGGCGCATCTTCTTGTACTTGTGCTTGCGGATCTTCTTCCGCCGCTTTTTGACGACGCTTCCCACCTCGATCCTCCTTCTCTTTCTCTTTGGCGCCTTGTCCAAGGCTTGCCGAATCTCTTTGACCGCCGCCACCATTGATCGGAGCTTCCCCTGAGCCTCCTCGACCGTGCGGGTCTTCAGGCCGCAGTCCGGATCGACCCAGAGGGCTTCCTTCGGAATCACCTGTAGGGCCTTCGCAATCCGCTCCTTGATCAGCGCCGGGCTCTCGATCTTGTGGGAGTGGACATCCAGGACCCCGAAGGAGAGATCCTTATTGAACGGGTGTTTCTTGAAGAGACCGATCAGGTCCAACCCGCTATTGGACATCTCCAGGTCGAAGTTATGGACCGGGAATCGCAACATCCTGGGATAGATGAACTCGAAGGCCCCGTAGCAGATGTGGGTGATGAAATAGGCGGGGACGCCATCCGTCACCATCTGCATGGCCTCGATGGCAAAGGGAAGCTCTTCCGGACGGACCGACAGCGCCGGCTCGTCGATCTGGATCACCTTGGCCCCCGCCTCCACCAGCGCCTCGACCTCCTTTCGGATCACCCTGGCCAAGGCGAGGCAGGCAGATTTTCGATCCGGATAGTAATCGTTGAAGGACCAGTCCATGATGGTGTAGGGGCCGGTGAGCATCCCCTTGATGGGCTTGCTGGTCAGGCCCTGCGCGAACCTCCACCACTTCACCGTCATGGGGCCGGGCCACCTGATCTCTCCGACGATGATCGGCTTGTGGTAGTAGCGGTTCCCATACGATCGCACCAGTCCGCCCATCCGGAAGCCGGGCATGACGTCGGCGAAATAGGCCACCATGTCCCCCCGGTACTGCTCTCCATCCACCAGGACATCGAGGCCGATCTCCTCTTGTTGCTGCACCCAAAACTCAGTGGCCCTCTTCTCCAGGACTTCTAACTCTTTCTGGGTGATCTCCTTTCGGGCGAACCTCGCCCGCGCCTGCAGGAGATAATCCGGCTTGGGGAAGCTCCCGACCGTGCTCGTGGGCAAGAGCGGCAGCGTGAGCCCCAACTTCTCGAGCTTGGCTCGGCTCATCTTTTTCCCCTTTGCAGGAAGGTATCCCGCAGTTCTTTCATGAGCCTCAGCTTCGCCACCGCCTTGTCCCGCGGCAGGTATTCGAGCCCGCACGAGGGGTTGAGATAGGCGATCCCTCCGCTGAGACGCGGGAGGATCTTTTCCAAGATGGGAAAGACCTGCGGCGCGGCCTCCATCCTGGTGTTGCGACCGTCAATGAGCCCGAGCCCCAAGGTCTTCCGGGAGCCCAGCCTGGCGATCGTCTCGGGGAGCCTCGGTGCATACGTGAAGTCGAGCCCCAGGATATCCACCGGAAGCTCCTGGAGGGACTCGTAGAGTGGGGTGGCATCCGCAAAATAGGTGTACAGGGCGAGCTGTGATGATCCCTTGGCCTGGCTCAAAGGCTTGAGGGCCTTATGAAGCAGGCGAAGATCTTTGGGGTGTTTCAGGATGGCTGGCTCTTCGACCTGGATCACCTCCGCCCCCGCACCCGCCAGGGCGCGGACCTCCTGAGCCAAGACCTCGCTCAGATCCAGGACCAGGGTGGGAAGGTCGCGGTAGAGGGGGGTCTCCCGGATGGAGGAGACGGCCAATGTGTACGGGCCGGTCAGGATCGGCTTGATCGGACGGGGCGAGACGGCCCTGGCGTACCGAAACTCCTCCACGACCAGCGGTCCATTCCCGGCGACCCTTCCCTTGATCACGGGCTGCCGGAAATAAAAGTTCGTGTCGAAATACCGGAGCAGGCCGTTGATCTCGACCTGGTCCAGCCTTCCGGCCAGATGGGAGATCGAGTCGACCCATCGGATCTGGCCATCGGTCAAGAGCTCGCAGCCTGCGTGGGCTTGCTCCTCGACGACCTCCGCCACCACCGAATCCTGTACCCGGTTGAAGTCGTCCGCCGAGATCTCTCCCCGCTCCCGCTGCGCGTAGGCCCGCCGGAGGCGCTGCTGCTCCCTGCTGGCACCGACCCTGGGATAGCTACTGTGGTTGGCCAGAACCAATTCCATCGTCGCTCCGCGACGCGATGACCGTTCACCGACTACCGACGACCGAAAAGACACTCCGCCGAGTCTCCTGCCATCATCGGTCAACGTTATTTGATCTGCTGGACCGCCTTCTTGACCTCCTCGTAATTCGGCTCCTTCGTCGGGTCATCGGAGACCCACATATACCGGATCACCCCCGCTCCGTCCAGGACAAAGACCGCCCGCTTGGCCGCCGTGTATCCCGTCAGCCCCGCCAGATTGGGGAACTGGATGTCATACGACGTGACGACCTGGCGTGTATAGTCACTCAAGAGGGGAAAGTTGATCTTGTGCTGCTCGGCGAAGGCCTTATTGGCAAAGGGAGTATCCACGCTGACGCCGAGGACCGCTGCGCCAAGGCCTCCCAGGCTGTCCCGGAACGCGCACATCTCCTTGGTGCAGGTACCGGTAAAGGCGGCGGGATAAAAGGCCAGAATCAGTTTCTTCCCTTTAAACTCCGCAAGGCTTCTGGGCTTCCGTTCGGTATCCACGAGGGTAAAATCGGGCGCCTTCTGTCCCACGGCGAGGGCCATAGCCTCCTCCTTTCCCCCACGCAACGTTTGCGATACTTCGGTGAGTCATCGAGAAGCACAAAACAGGCGCCCAGGGAGTCCCTGGGCGCCAGCCGGTATGACAGAGCGGAAGGCGGTGTCCTGATTACTTGACCACCCAGGTGTCTCCCCGGTTGAGGATCGCCTCGAGATCGCCGGGGCCGAGTCGCTTCTTGGCGCTCTCGATCTGGGCGTTGGCCCCCTCATCATAGGTCATCCTCTTCACCGCCCGGAAGACCCCGATGGGTGTCGGAAATTGCGGCCCGAGCCGACTCAGGATATAGGCCATGCTCGGGTTGGTTTCATCATGGACCAGCAGCTGGGATGTATCCACCCCGTCCCCCAGGGTCACGATCTCGGGGTTCATATCCTTTCCGAGGCGGATCCCCTTCTCTCGGTTCTTCCCGAAGACCAGGGGTTTGCCCTGCTCGAGGACCAACTGGTGGTCC
>JAHWYE010000264.1 GCA_020028195.1 Nitrospirota bacterium | reverse complement strand
CTTCCTTCGCACCCTTCAGCAGCGAGGACAGACCGGACCGGTCTTTGGCCTTGCCCTGCGGGGGGTGCAGGCGTATGTGTTGCTGAGTCTCCGACCCGAGCATCGCTCCCGCACTGTGACCTCGGCGCGAGATCGGCTGGACGTCTCGATCCTCCATGCGCAGATTCTGAGCCGTTTGACCGCATCCGATCCAAGCGAAGATGCCATTCTCTATACGAAGGACGATGACGAGGCCCTGGATCGGGTTCGCCAAGGAACGGCCGAAGCGGCGCTGCTGCTCAATCCCACAAAGGTGAGCGAGGTCCAGGCCGTCGCTGCCGCCGGCGAGCGGATGCCGCACAAGTCCACCTATTTTTTCCCGAAGCCCCTCACCGGCCTGGTGATGAACGTATTCGAGGAATAAACGTGAGGCGAGAGGCTATAGGCTATGGGCAATAGGTGATGCGAAACAGCCGCCCGGTCATAGAACCTATATAGCCAATAGCCTATTACCTCCCTGAGCGTGAGCGAAGGCCATGAAGACCAAAATACTCGTCGTGGATGACGATCCCGACATTGTCATCACCCTTCGCGACCGGCTGGAGTCTCTGGGCTATGACACGATCACGGCGCACGACGGACTGCGTGCGCTCGAGCTGATCGAACAGGACAATCCCAATCTGGTCCTGTTGGACCTCGAGATGCCCAAGTTGTCAGGGCTGGGTGTACTGAAACAGCTCTCCCGGCACAGGCAGAATGGACAGGACCTGCCGGTGATCGTGATGACGGCACACGGGTCTATCGCGGCGGCGGTGGAGGCGATGAAGGAAGGCGCTTACGATTTTCTGACCAAGCCCTTTGAAGTGGACCATCTTTCGATCGTCATCCGAAAGGCCGTGGAGCGGGAGTCGCTCTCGCGCCACGTCGCCTGTCTCCGCTCAGAGGTGGAGACTCGGTACGCGACGATTGTCGGCACGAGCCAGAAGATGAGCGCGGTCATGGAGGCGGCGCAGCGCGCGGCCAACTCCGACGCGAGCGTGCTTCTGCTGGGCGAGAGCGGAACCGGTAAGGAACTGTTCGCGCGCTCGATCCACCAGTGGAGCCCGCGCCGGGCCATGCCGTTCGTCGTCATCAACTGTGTTGCGCTGACCGATACACTGCTCGAGAACGAGCTGTTCGGACATGAGAAGGGCGCCTTCACCGGAGCCGACCGTCTGCAAAAAGGGAAAGTCGAGATGGCCGACGGCGGCACGGTGTTCCTGGATGAAATCGGGGATATGCCCCTGGCTTTGCAAGCCAAGTTGCTGCGCGTCCTGCAAGACCACGAGTTCACCAGGGTTGGGGGGACCCGCTTGGTCAAGGTCAACATCCGAGTCATCACTGCCACGAATAAGGATTTGAAACAGGCCATCAAAGCCGGGCAGTTTCGGGAGGACCTGTACTTCCGATTGAATGTCGTCGGCCTGACCCTTCCGCCGCTCCGGGAACGGCCGGAGGACATTCCGGCGCTCGCGGACTTTTTCCTGACTCGACACAGGCAAGAGGCGAAGCGGCCGGCGATGTCGCTGAGCGACGAGGCGATCACGGTGATGACACGCTACGCCTGGCCCGGGAACATCCGAGAACTGGAGAATGCCATTGCCCGCGCCGTGGTGCTGAGCCCGCATGCGGTCATCCAGCCCGAGCTGCTCGCCCTGTCACTCCAGGAAACACCCACAGGGTCGGCTGAGCAGGCTAGCTATCTGAACCTCCCCTACCATGCATCCATGGAGCAGCACAGCCGTGTCCTCATCCTGCGGGCGCTCCAGCACGAGAAGGGAAACCAGACCAAAGCGGCCGAGCGGCTCCAACTCCAACGAACCTACCTGGCCCGTCTCATCAAGCAGAAGAATCTCCCCGGCGATCCGCTGGCCAGTTGACCTCGATCCGAAAATAATCCAATGTCATCGCCCGAACACTTTCGTATCGGGGTTGATTTTCAACTGTCGGATGTTAGTAGGATAGAAGCAGTGAGGGTGGGCGGCTCCCCGTGATCGCGCACCGCGTACACCAAGAAGGAAATAGGGGGCAGCCAGACCGCCCTTCGTGCTCGCAGAGCCCGCACGATCAGAATGTGCTCGCTCGATGCGCGCAGTGAAGGACGGCCTGGCTACCCCCTAAACAAGAAAGGGGTGGACGCGCGCAATAGGAGCACCCACCCTCGATTATGAGGAAAGACGATGGCGATTGATCCTGTTTGCGGAATGACGGTTGAAGAGAAGACGGCTGCCGCAACGTCGACTTATAACGGGACGACGTACTATTTCTGCGCGCCCGGCTGCAAGCGGGCCTTTGAGGCGGACCCCGAGCGAATTCTTCGTGATGGGCCCAAGGGAATGGGGACACATACAGCGCCGGTTCCGCAGATGGTCACACTCGGGCCAGCGATGCGTACTGAGCAACGAGGACTGAGGTCGGAACCTCAGCCCGCAGTCCTTAGCCCTCAGCGCTCGTCCGTCACGATCCCCATCGAGGGCATGTCCTGCGCATCCTGCGTGGCCAGGATCGAACAGGGATTGCAGACAATGCAAGGTGTCGTCAGCGCCTCGGTCAATCTGGCCTCCGAGCAGGCCCGGGTCGAGTACCTGCCGGGAGTCACAGGCCTGCCTGCGATCCACAAGACGATCCGGAGCCTCGGGTACACGCCGGTCGCGACGCCCGAGCTGATCGCAGGCGAGACAGAGACGCCGGCAGCGAAGGAGGAACGGGCGAAGGCTGCCGATCGAGATCTTCGGATGCGGTTTGGGGTCGCCGCTGCGCTCACTCTGCCCGTGATGATCCTAGGCATGTCGGAACACCTCGGATTGCCCCTGACCAAATCGGCGTCCTTTTGGCTCCAACTTCTCCTGACCACGCCCATCCAATTCTGGGCCGGATGGCAGTTCTACAAGGGGGCCTTTGCGGTCGCCCGTCACGGCTCCGCCGACATGAACACCCTCATCGCGGTCGGCACGTCCGCGGCCTATCTGTACAGCCTGGTTGCCACGGTGGCCCCTCAGCTCTTTGCGGCCGGCGGCTTGGCTCCTGCTGTGTACTTCGACACCTCAGCCGCGATCATCACTCTGATTCTGTTCGGACGCCTGATGGAAATGCGCGCGAGGGGGCGCGCCTCCGAGGCGATCAGAAAATTAATCGGCCTGCAGCCCAAAGAGGCGCGGATTATCCGCAATGGCCGCGAGCAGGACATCCCGATCCAGGAGGTCCGGATCGGTGATATCGTCATCGTGCGACCCGGCGAAAAGGTGCCGGTAGACGGAATCGTGCGCAACGGGACCTCGGCCGTGGATGAATCCATGCTCACGGGCGAAAGCCTTCCTGTGGACAAGCAGCCAGGCGATCTGGTGGTCGGCGCCACCCTCAATCGGACCGGAAGCCTCAAGGTCGAGGCCACCAGGGTTGGGCGCGAGATGGCCCTGGCTCGGATCATTCGCATGGTTGAAGAAGCCCAGGCGGCGAAACCGCCGCTCGCCAGGCTCGCGGACCGGATCGCGGCCTATTTCGTGCCGGCC
>JAHWYE010000263.1 GCA_020028195.1 Nitrospirota bacterium | reverse complement strand
CGCGGTCGTGGAGAATTTCTTCGCCAGCGGGCTCGGCATGCCCTCGTTCACCCTCTTGGGGAGTGGGGTCGTGAAGCGACATTACGTCCAGCCCTATGCTCTCGGCCATGAGATCGTCCATTCGTGGATCGGCAACTCGGTGCTCAATGATGTCGAGACGGGCAACTGGGTTGAGGGACTGACCACCTACCTGGCCAACTATTATTACGACGAGCTGACTGGGAAGGCGGAACAGGCCCGCGAGCAGCGCCGGATGATGTTGCTGGGGTATGCAGTCTATGTCGAACCAGATGGGGGCTATCCGGTCGGGCAGTTCCGTCGCAAGAGCGACCAGAAAGACAATGCGATCGGCTATCAAAAATCCGCCATGATTTTTCATATGCTCCGCCACGAGATTGGGGAGACGGCGTTCTGGGGCGGGATCCGGAAATTGACGACCGACTACACCGGCCTGCATGCCAACTGGCGCGATCTCGAGCGAGTCTTCAGCGAGGCGGGCGGTAAGGACCTGCGATGGTTCTTTGCCCAGTGGGTAGAGCATCCTGGCGCTCCCAGCCTGAGCATCGAGGAAGCCACGGTTCGGGCTGAGACTTCTACAACGGAGGGAGCCACTCGATTTGTCATCAATGCCCAGGTCAGGCAAACACAAGAGGAGGGGATGGTCCAGCCCTACCGACTTCGTCTGCGCCTGCTGGTGACCATGGAGGGGGGCGGTGTTCACGCGACCCTGCTCGAAGTGCAGTCTGCTCATCAGCCGATTACTCTGACGGTGCCGGCCCAGCCACGCATGCTCCAGATTGATCCTGACTTTGACGCGTTCCGACGGCTCACGCGTGAGCACCTTCCACCCATGCTGAACTTGTATGTCACGGATCTGCAGCGGTCTGTGGTGCTGCCGAACGCCGGTGCTGAAGCCGACCGTGCGCCCTATGAAGCCTTGTCCGCCCGGATCGCTGCCCAGGAAACAGCGGAAGGGCAAGAACGGAAGCCAACGGTCGTTCAGGCAACTGATCCTCAAGCTGTGACGCTGGATGCGTCGGTGCTGGTGTTAGGTGGTCCCGGCATCAACCGTGCGGCTGGCTGGGCGGTCCATGGCTGTGCCGGCAGGGTGACTCTCGGGGACGATCAGTTTACGGTGGATGGGCAGAGGTACGAAGGGGCAGACATGGCGCTATTGGTCTCCTGCCGTCAGCCGGAGCGGCCTCACCGCGTAGTGACACTGTTTTACGGCCTCACACCTCGCGCGGCTGCCAAGGTGGCGCGGCTGTTGTTCTTTTACGGCTGGCAGAGCTACCTGGTCTTTCGGGATGGAACCGTGGTAGCCCGTGGCGACCTAGGCGTAGCCCGGGATGAGCTGGAGGTGCGATTCGATGCGAGAGAGCGTTAGGCGTAAGGCGATAGGCGTTAGGGGCCGGCGATCCTTACTCTTTATGATGTTTGTCCTCCTCCTGGTCGCCGCATTTGTTTGGTCAGCCCCAAGGAATGAGGAATCGGACCTCACGCTTCACGCCTCACGCTTCGCGCCCCACGTCTCATACGCCGCGGAACCGGTCGAACGGCATCTCGCGAACATCCGGCAACTTACTTTTGGTCGCCAGAATGCCGAAGCCTATTTCTCATTTGAGGGAACGAAGCTCATCTTCCAGTCAACAAATGACTGGATCACGGGAGCAGGAGACAGTCCGTTGACCAGTCGGTCTGCCGGCAAGACCGGGCTGGGCTGCTACCAAATGTATGTCATGGATCTGGACAGCGAGACGATCCGGCTGGTCAGCACCGGCGCTGGCACGACGACCTGCGGATACTTTTTCCCCGGTGATCGGCGGGTGCTCTATTCTTCCACCCATCTCGTTGGACCGAACTGTCCTCCTAAGCCGAAAAGGGAAGGACGGTACCGGTGGGCGCTGGACGACTATGATATCTTCTCAGTCAAGCTGGACGGCCAGCAGGTGCAGCGGTTGACCGCCACGCAGGGCTATGATGCCGAAGCCACGATCTCGCCGGACGGCAAAACGATCGTCTTTACCTCAGTGCGGGACGGAGATTTAGACATCTACGCGATGAACTTGGATGGAACCCATCTCCGCCGTCTGACAGACGAGCTTGGTTATGACGGAGGTCCCTTCTTTTCGCCCGATAGCCGTCGAATTGTCTTTCGGGCCTCGCATCCACGCGATCCGGTGGAGGTCGAGCAATACAAGGCCCTGCTGGCCCAACGGTTGGTGGAGCCAGGGCAACTGGAAATCTTCGTCATGAATGCGGACGGAACCGGTAAGCGGCAGATGACCGCCAACGGGGCGTCCAACTTCGCGCCGTTTTTCCATCCCGACGGCCGGCGGATCGTTTTTTCATCCAATCAGCACGACAGCCGCCGTGAGGGGCCCCCGACCTTCCATCTTTACCTGATCAGCGACGACGGCACCGGCCTGGAGCGAATCACGTTTATGGGAGGGTTCAACAGTTTTCCGATGTTCTCTCCGGACGGCAAGAAGCTGGTGTGGGTGTCGGACCGCAATGCCACCGAGCGCGGCGAGTTCAACATCTTCCTCGCCGATTGGGCGCCGTGAAGACGTTCATCGCCAAACTGGAATCGTTAAACCTGTAGACCGATCTCATGGCTCTCTGGCGATTCACGGTTCGCGGTTCACGGTTCACGTCCGTCGCAGCCGTTCTCCTCTCCTGCGCGGCGCTGGCGACGGTGTTGTGGGGCTTGTACCAACTGGATGTTCCGGTTGTCCGGTTCGTACGGTCTCTGCATCATGAAGTTTGGGGAATTCCACGGGCTCCCTGGATGCTGTGGATCAGCGACTTCGGGGACTGGCTTGCGAAGCCTCTTGTTCTGGTTACGATCAGCGTCACGCTGCTGGCGATTGGGTTGGTCTTCAAGCGTCCGGTCTATCGCCTTGCTGGGCTTGAGAGCCTGATCGCTCATGCTATAGCCGGTCTCCTGAGCAATGGGCTCAAGCACCTGGTCGGGCGGCCGAGGCCGAAGTTCACTCACTCGAGTGAATTCCAGTTCTCGCCGACCTGGGAGTTCGGACTGGACTCGTTTCCGTCCGGTCACACGACAGCGTCCTTTGCTGTCGCAGCGGTATTGGCTAGGCACTTTCCACGAGCCGCGTGGATCCCGTATGGCGCTGCATGCTTGGTTGCCCTAAGTCGTGTTTTGCGAGGTTCCCATTTTCCGAGTGATGTGGTCGCTGGCGCGGGCCTTGGGGTTCTTGCAGGCTATGTGGTGGCGAATCCGATCGGCACCTGGCGCTCGTCTTTGCGAACCGCCATAAGTGGTCTCGCTTCCTATTTCGTCGGAGCCTTCGCGTTGATCTGGGCCATGATGCACCTTCCTCCGTCCGAACCAACCAATACCCTCACCATGGCAGCCGGTCTTGCCGCCATGGCAGTCGGCACAGGAAGCCGTTTCTACCGAACTGCTCGTGGAGCAGGCGTTCTCACCAGCGGTTGGTTTCCCAGTCGCTTTGGCGCCAACGGGTTGATCGTAGTCGGTCTTGCTCTGACCGTAGGGTCAGTGCTGGT
>JAHWYE010000262.1 GCA_020028195.1 Nitrospirota bacterium | reverse complement strand
CAGGAGAAGACCCGGTTCTCAGCTAGTTGGTTCGCGAATTTGACTTCACGGACCAGCGTGGTCATCTGTTCGGCGGTGAGCGTCAAGCCATCGCGCGCCATCTGATCGGCGAATTGCCGATTCAGCTCCTGCACGCGCGCCGTGGACAGTTCATACCGCGCGGCTTTCTCGTCCAGCGGCCGGCTTTCCCGCCAGCACCAGAACGCGACGCCGAGAGATCCGACGATGAGAAGGACCATGCCCCATTGCGCGGCCCGCGCCAGCGCGACCCCTGGGGTCGCGAGCGAGAGGTGCAGGCGAGGGAGCGGAACGGCCGGGCCAGATGCCGATACGGTGTCTTCCGCCGGTGAGGCCTCAGCACGAACTAGTGTATGCCAGGATACCTTCATAGCACTCAACTCACCATCACGCCAGCCAAGGCCGACAGGCCGGCGACAGGGGGGCTGGACAACTCGTTCCACTCGATCGGCATGTCTTCCCAGCCAAGTGGAATGATCTCGATGCGCGAGGACAGGCGGCTCGCGGGATGGATCACGTGGCAAGCCGGGAACAGGTGGTCCGCCCGTGAGGCAGGGGCCGGATCCGTCGCGCGACTGCCGAGGAAGAACAAAGGCCGCGGCCTGTCATCGGAGAGGCGAGGGGACGGGAGCTGTTGGTCATCATAGAACTGGAGCGTCCCGATCAACTCACCGGTCAGGTCTGTCTGGGCCTGGCGCAGCGACTTGATCCGGAGAAACACCGGGCAGCCGTGACGCACCGCCATGAAGGAAAAGCTGTCGTCCAACCGATGGGCAAAGAACAATTCCTCGGCGCTCTTCATGACGGAGTGACAGAAATCGAAAAGCTGAAGACTCGCGATCCCGACGGTGACGGGCAACAGGCCGGCTTGCGCGCAGAGTTGTTCGTACTGGGCCAAGATGTCGCGCCGAATGGCGACCGCCAGGACCCGAGCCGAGGCACTGGACTTCTGGTCTGACCCAGCGGTCGTGTGAGGCAGAGGAAAGACGCGATGGACAAGTCGCGAGTCGGCTACGGGGACCTTCAGATCCTGTTCGAAGCGCCACCGTAGCAGGTTCGCTTGTTCAGCAACCTGCTGAGAGAGCGTTTCGAACTCAAAAAGCCCGATCTGCGCGCACAGATCAGGCAGGCTGAGCGATATCGGCAAGGTCCGCCTGGTGCCCAGCAGGGCACGGACTTCCTGCGCCAGGGCGGGGACATCCGAAAGGTTTCGTTCGGTCGCGGAGGGACAGACCAAGCCGCTGGGAAGATTCCGCTCATCGACGCGACGCAGGACGGCGTTCCGCGGGCCTGGCCGCCAGCCTCGACTTAACTCAACCAGGGTGAGCCTCTGCCCGCTGATGCTGAGACCGATCTGCGGACGGCGCACAGGAAACACATGCATAGAAGGTGTTCACCCCGTGAAGCTGACGCGATTGACTTCTCGCAGCGTGGTTTCGCCCTGCAGGACCTTTTCGAGACCGGACTCGCGCAGACTCGTCATCCCATCTGCGATCGCAGCCTTGCGGAGTTCGGAAGTCGGCCGGCGGTCGAGAATCAGTTCCTTGATGTGATCCGTCAGCGCCAGGAATTCGGTGATGGCCTTGCGCCCTCGGAAGCCGAGGCCGTTGCACTCCACGCAGCCAATCGGCTTGTACACCGGATGATCTTTCCACGCTTCATAATCCAGGTCGGACTCCTCACATTGGGCACGCTCCACCACAGCCGGCGCTTTGCAGGCTGGGCACAAGGTGCGCACCAACCGCTGGGCCATGATGCAGTTGAGCGAGGAGACGAAGTTATAGGGTTCGATGCCCATATTGACGAACCGGCCGATCACATCAAACGCGTTGTTGGCGTGGACGGTGGTGAAAACCAGGTGCCCAGTCAGCGCGGACGCGATCGCAATCTGGGCGGTCTCCGCATCCCGAATCTCGCCGACCATGATCTTGTCCGGGTCGTGGCGCAGGATCGAGCGGAGCCCGCGCGCGAAGGTCAGCCCCTTTTTCTCATTCACCGGGATCTGAATCACACCCCGGAGCTGGTACTCCACCGGATCTTCAATCGTAATGAACTTGTCTTCTTTGCTATTGACCTCATTGATCGCAGCATAGAGTGTGGTCGTTTTGCCGCTGCCGGTCGGCCCAGTGACCAACACCATCCCGTAGGACGCGGTGATGGCCCGCCGAAAGCGCCGGAAGTCCTCGGGCTTCAAGCCCAAGCGTTCAAGCCTCAGATCCCGGCTGCCGCTGCCGGAGGTCACGTCCTCCTTGGCCAGGATGCGAATGACCACCGACTCGCCAAAGGCGCTAGGGAGGATGGACACGCGAAAGTCCACCTTGCGTTTCTCGAGGCGCAATTTGAAGCGCCCGTCCTGAGGAGTTCGGCGCTCAGAAATGTCCAGTTCCGACATGACCTTGATCCGCGAGACCAGCGGGCCGTGAAACTTGATATCCAGAGGCTCCATCGCCAGGTAGAGCATCCCGTCCACCCGATAGCGGATCTCCACCGTTCCGTCGGTCGGCTCGATGTGAATGTCGCTGGCGCGTTTCTGGAGGGCGGTCAGGATCAGGGTGTCTGCCAGCTTGACGACCGGGCTCTGATCTTTGGCGATCTTCTCGACCGAGAGCACCTCTTCACCCTGCTCATTCTCGTGGATCAGGACCGGCCGGTAATCCGCCTGGATGCGCGTGATCATCTGGTTGTTCCCCTCGCTCCGCTTCAGGGATTCCAGAATCGCCTCACGGGTGGAGACCACGAGCCGGAGCTCACGACCGATCAGGAGTTCGAGGTGATCCAGCGCGCGCAGGTCCTGCGGGTCCACCACAGCAATCGTGAGCAGGCCATCACGTTCCTCGATCGGCACAAAGCAGTACTGGCGCATCCATTCCACCTGGATCGTGGAGAACAACTCCGTGTCCACCCGGAAGTCGGTCAACGGGTCATAGGGGACGCCATACAGATCGGCGAGGGCTTCCGCGACTGCCTGGTCTGGGAGCAGGTTCTCCCCGACGATGATCGCGCGGAGCTTTCGGTCTGAACCGTTCGCCCGCTCGAGCAAGCGCTCAATCTCCTCCGGCGGAAGTAGTTGACGTCTGAGCAGAATATCCGCCAGCGAAGCCTGTTTGACGAGTGTGGCCATGGGTTTGTCCCTTTAGTACATAACGGTCAAGGCGAGAAATGGAGTGACGGCAAGCCGCCCGCCGGGATGGTCAACCGCTGGCCTACGCGGATCACGTCGCTCTGCAACTTATTGGCAGTTCTCAACTCGTCCACCGTAATCCCGTACTGGCCCGCGAGTGTCCCCAACGTGTCGCCTGGCTCGACGATGTGGTGACTGGGGCGGTCCTGGCTCGCCGGCGCACTGATCAGGCGACTCGCCGGCTCTGCTTCGGGAGATGGAACACGATCGCTGGTCGCCTCGCTCTTCGCAGGCGGGGGGGACCCTTTAGCCGAGGCAGGCTTTCCGGGTTTGGCAGTGGATTTGCTCCGGTTCCCAGCCAACCCTTTTCTCACCTGTTCCAGCTCACCGGTCAGCTTCTCAAG
>JAHWYE010000261.1 GCA_020028195.1 Nitrospirota bacterium | reverse complement strand
TCCTCGACCTTCGATGACTCTTCCCGCTGCAGGGACTCCACCGTATAAGCACCGACTGGTTTATCTTTTCCCTTCACCTTCACCGATCCCAACTTTCGCAATGACACATGGCCCAGATGCCCCCGGTTGTCGCCTTTCTCCTCAGCCCCGATCATGCCTTTGAGATGCTCGGCGGTGTATTCGGTGACGACGATGGGACAGCCAAATTTCCGGGTTAATCCTTGAAAGCGGGCCGCAAGATTTACCTGATCCCCAATGACGGTGTAGTCCATCTTCTTGCCCTCAGCCCCAATATTGCCGACCACGACCGTGCCGGTATTGATGCCGATGCCGTTGTCGAGCGGATCCTTCCCTTCAGCCTTCCACTTCTCCTGCAGCTCACGGAGACGTTTCCGCATATGAAGCGCGCATTTGATCGCGAGCTCAGCGTGGTCAGGCTGATCGAGGGGGGCTCCCCAAAACACCACCATCTCGTCGCCGACAAACTTGTCCAGTGTCCCGTTCCAGCGGAAAACCACCTCCGTCATAGCTCCGAGATATTCGTTGAGTTGGATGACGACATCCTCGGCTGAGCGCTTTTCGCTATAAGTCGTGAAGCCAATGAGGTCCGCGAAGAGCATGGTCAGTTCCTTGCGCTGGCCGCCTAAAGTGGCCTTCGAGGGAGACTTGATTAATTCTTCGACGATCCGGGGGCTCACGTAGCTGGAGAACATCGTCCGGATCTCTTTGGCCTGTTTCTCTTTGGTCATGAAGCTCAGCACCGTGAGGGTCATGAAGGTGAGCGCGATGGTCAACAAGGGATTGAGGACCGGGATCCACACGCCCTGTTTGACGAAAAGGTATTGCGCGACCGCCGCATACCCCAGGAAAACCGATGCAGCCATGATGGCTCCTGGCAAGGCCCGTAGCCTGTGAAGGCCATAGGTGAGCGTCAGCCCCAAGAGCAGAATCATGCTGACCTCAAGAGGGCCTGACCACACACTTTTTCCCAGAAATCGTCTGTGAATGATGTTTTCGACAACCGTTGCGTTCTTTTCAACACCGGGAAAGTTGGCCGAAAACGGAGTGGTCTCCTGGTCATATGTCGCAAGGGCTGCGGTTCCGACCAGGACTGCCTTATCCTTGAAGGTTTTCGGGGGCGCTCGCTTGTGGATGACGTCCGTGGCCGAGATATACGGAAAGCTCTGTTCACGTCCGGCGTAATTGATGAGCATCCGTGCCTTCTGATCGGTAGGGATCAAGATCTCGTCAAGATGCACCCCTTGGCCAAGGATCAACGACATCCGATCTCTTGGGACGCCCAAATAGACACGAGCGACCTCGAGCCCGAATGATGGGTAATAGGCATCTTGGTACCGGAGGGCTAGGTACTCGTATCGCATGACGCCATCTGGATCTGGGAGGCTGTACACGTGCCCGAGGCTGAGAGCTTGCTCCGCAAACGGCTTGAGAGGAAGAAGCGCATCGATAGCCTGATGCGGCTCTAACGCCTCGCCGCTCCTGGCCTGTCTGACCAGCATGAATTCGCTCCGCTTGATGTACTCCGGAGCGGTAGTCGTCGGTAGAGGTTCCACTTGGGTAGCATGCGTCTCCAACACGACGAGAGGGAGCGCCAACACCACATTCTTGGCGGTTTGCAAACTCTTAGCGAACTGGCGGTCGGTGTCAGCTACCATCAGTTTCTCGTGCAGGATCTCCCGTAAGGCCGGCGAAGCAGCTCCGGGCGCACTGGCTATCGAGAGGACCTCCCGGAGTTCACGCAAGTACTCAGTGACCTCGGGTTCGGCATAAATAATGTCCAGTCCGATCACCCTGGCTCCATCGGCCGAGTTCCTTCAAGCTCTTCTCATCTACGACGACGAGGACGACCTCGTGGCCAACGGGGCGATCACCACGGAGCTTGAACCGGAAGTCGAGGAAGGTGTTTTCGAGCCTGACGAGCGGGGTGGGTCCTAGCCATGCCAGCGTGAGCATTATCACGGTAATTCCCAT
The DNA here is from genome assembly GCA_020028195.1 of Nitrospirota bacterium. Taxonomy (GTDB): domain Bacteria; phylum Nitrospirota; class Nitrospiria; order Nitrospirales; family Nitrospiraceae; genus NS-7. The sequence continues at coordinate 1,564 of JAHWYE010000261.1, read as the reverse complement.
GCCCAGGCCAAATCCGAGGCGATGGATGGTGGCTGTCTTTCCTAGCCAGCCTTGTGGCATGGTCTTCCTTGCTTCTTCAAATCCACAGCTCGCGCATCGTCACGCACCATACCCTTTACGTTTGGACCCTCCGCCTTGCTTCAATATGGCAAGGTTCCGTTGAGATGACAAGGGAGACCGGTCTTGCTGGCAAGGGTCAGCGGAAGGTGAAAAACAGAGGGCTCCATCATGCGGAGCCCCCTGAGCGTGCGATCAACTTAGATCATGGAGAGGGACTGCTACTTAATACCCAGCTTGCTGACTGCTCCTGAAATGACCGCTGGCGGTGTCACCGGAACTATCGGCGTTACCGGTGCCAATACCGGCGTCACCGGTGCCAATACCGGCGCGACCGGTGCCAATACCGGCGCGACCGGTGCCAATATCGCCGCCACCGGTGCAACCGTCGTTGGGGCAAGTGGTGTCGTGGCTCCAACCAGGGTTGCCGGAGCCAACGGTGTCCCCTGGGTTGATGACGTCACCAGGGGTACTGTTGTTCCATTGGGGCTGGACGGTGTCTTGTTGGCAGTCACAGCAGGAGTTTTAGGGAGCACCGGGGTTGCAAGCACCGGTATGTGGGACAAGCGCACTGTATCTTTGGCCATCTCCGGCCGAGGAGTGTCTTTGATGATCGTGCCTTCGATCGCGTTCCTGGCGCTGGCGAAGATGCTTGCCTGTCGACCAAGGAGATTGTCTGCTTTCCCCAATGTCTTTCCAACCGTCTCCGTTGTCTTTCCCAATGTGTTCTCAATCGTCTCACCTGCTCGTCCTACGATCTTTCCAACTGTCTCTACAGTCTGCTCCACGCCTGATTTTAGTACAGTCCCGACTGCATCCGTGGTCTGGTTCACAGTTCCCGCGATATTCTCTCTGACCACATTCTTGAGCATCATGACCTTCTCAGCCCTGGCGACACCACCGATGCCTGGGCCGGCGTCATAAACGAGCGGTTGTGCCGGCGGCTGACCTGATGCAGCTACCGAATATTCGCCCGGTTCAACGGGGACAGTTCTCCCCTCTGAGGTGAAATCAACCCGTCCGGAATTGCCGATGTTCACGATACCGGTGACACCATTTTCTACCCAAACCACGAAATAGGTCCCGCGTGCTGCCACGACGGCGGTGGGCGTGTGAATCTCGAACGCAGAACCAGGTCCCTTGAAGACCTTTGCCACAAGCGCACGGAGCCTGCCTTGGGCGAGGTTCACAATCATGCGTCGCATGTTTCGATCTGGGTTGTAAATGTGCTCGGTAATCTCGACTCGACTATTCTCTCCGACCGTCAGGATGCTATCGTCCTCAAAGAAGGCTTTCGTCCGCGACTCAGTACGCGTTTGGATCAGATCTTTGAACAGGACCTCGTCATGTACATTGACCGGGAGAATGTTGGGCGCGCCCGGGTGGGTGACTGTCACGGCGCCTTGCACCGCGGTGAACAGGCCGATGCTCTTGATCGGCTCCGGCAGAATCAGCTTCCGGCGATCGATCTCGAACCCCTTCGAGCGGCGCGCCGGGAGCGATGCGA